>JBJKQK010000163.1:0-11801 GCA_046705285.1 Terriglobia bacterium | reverse complement strand
CAACCGCTGTAACGGCTCTTCCGGTTGCCTTGTGAACCAGCTTCCCCGCTCGCTCGTCCATCGTGCACTCTCTCTCGACAAACTCGCGTAAGCGCTCCGGACTCAGCGTGTAGGTCTGCTCATTAATGTCGACAAAGGCTACCGTGCCTCCAGCCTGGGAAATCGCTTCTGTCGTCGCTATAAACGTGTTCGGAACGGTAATCACGATTTCGCCGGGCTCAACGCCGACCGCCATCAGCGCAAACCGGAGCGCGTCGGTGCCGCTGCTGACCCCGACGCAATATTCAGTCGTGCAGAAATCGCCAAATGCCTTTTCAAAATCTTCAACCACAGAACCGCCAATAAATCCCGCAGTACGGAGGGCGGCCTGGAAAACTTCGGTCAAAGAGTCTTCGAGCAAACGATGAGGCGTCACGAGGTCTACAAACGGAATGTTGAACGATTCGTTCACTTCACACCCACCTTTCTCTCGGAGGTATACCTGAGAAACCTGGCAGGGTTGCCAGCAACAATCGCTCCCGACTCCACATCATTGGTAACAACACTGCCTGCTCCAATCAGTGCGTTTTCGCCAATAACGACGTTCGAAAGAATGGTCGAGCCAGACCCAATCGAGGCACCTTTTCTCACCAGCGTTGGCTCAACATGCCAGTCGCGATCGGTCTGCAACTGGCCATCCGCATTGGTTGCCCGGGGATAGGTATCGTTGATGAATGTCACGCCGTGCCCGACAAACACGTTGTCCTCGATGGTTACCCCTTCGCAAATAAACGTGTGGCTGGAGATCTTGCAGTTCATGCCGACCTTTGCGTTTTTTTGAATTTCAACAAAGGCGCCAATTTTGGTATCCTCCCCGATTTCACAACCGTAGAGATTGATAAACTTGGAAAGCCGCACACCCCTGCCCATCTTTACGTCATCTGCGATACATTGGTGATCATTCATAGATTCACCACCTTGCCCTTCTGCTTGAGTGATCTGTCTGCCGCTTCCAGCATTCGCACAATCCGCAGTCCCGCCTCACCATCATTGGAGGGTGTCGTCTGATGGTTGATGCAGTCAACGAAGTACTCGATTTCCTCACGCAGCGCTTCTTTCTGTTCAACCCGTGGCGCCCACATATCGCCCGAGCGGTAACTCACCAGCAGTTGGTAAACGCCAGCCTGATTTTCCACCGTCACACCCTTGTCATAAACCTTGATTTTGTCGTCGGCTTCGAGGTCGTTCCAGACCAGCATCCGTTTTTCCCCGCCAATCAGCGTGGTCCGCACCTTCACCGGCGAGAGCCAATTGACATTGACATGGGCGATAATGCGCTTGGGGAAATAAAGCGTGATAAAGGCAACGTCTTCAAAGCCATTCAGGTGAGTCTCTCCGGTGGCTACCACTGCTTCAGGCTGCGTCCCGGTAAGATAGTCAAGGATTGAAAGATCGTGCGGGGCAAGATCCCAGAGCACATTGATGTCGTGCTGGAAGAGGCCCAGGTTCACTCGCATGGAGTCGTAGTAGTAAAGATTCCCGAGCGTTCCCGCGTCGATCAACTGCCTGATCTTGCGCACTGCCCCCGTGAAAAGGAAGGTATGGTCCACCATGACGATCAGATTCTTCCGCCGGGCGATTTCGATCAATTCCTCCGCCTCCTCAGACGTGGACGCAAAAGGCTTTTCGACGAAAACGTGCTTGCCGGCGAGAAGCGCCATTTTCGCGAGCTCGTAGTGGGTCCATACCGGAGTCACCACCGCTACCGCATCCACATCCTTTGAAGAAATCATCTCTTCGGGGTTGGACGACACGCGGATTTGTGGATAGAACTGCTTGGCCCGGCGCAACGAAGATTCGCATTTGTCACACACCCCGACGACATAGCTTCCCTGACAACTCGTGAAATTCCGGAGGACGTTCGGTCCCCAATAGCCATAGCCGATAACTCCCACGCCAATCATTGTTCACCCCCTGTGAAGTTCTTTTTGCCGCGCAAGACACTCGCTTGCGGCCGATCTTTAGGAACAGGATCTTTCCAAGATCTGGCTGGCGGCAGTGCTATGCGAAGTTTGAAGACTGACAGTGCGGACTCCTCGGCCTCGCTGCTTATTAGTGATTGAGGGGGGTTCTTTCCCGCCTGTACCTGGAGGAGACAATCTCTAGCTTAGTACGCTCCGTCGCCCGAAATAACGGCGCGCGGAGTGCGTAGCAATATTTTGAGGTCCAGCCAAAACGACCACGACTTGGCATAGTGCAGATCAAGACGAACCATCTCATTAAACTTTGTCCGGCTGCGGCCGCAAACTTGCCACAACCCCGTAATTCCCGGTTTAACTTCAAGCAATCTCCGGCGGTGCCAGGCTTCGTAGCATTCGACTTCGTAAGGGATCGGGGGACGCGGTCCGATCAGTGACATTTCCCCTTTGAGGACATTCCAAAACTGCGGCAACTCGTCAAGGCTCGTTTTCCTTAAGAGTCTTCCAATCGGCGTGACGCGTGAATCATCTTGGATCTTGTATATGACGCATTTGCCGTCACTGCGCCTCGACCAGTCTCTGTTATCCGCAATGAATCGCCGCACAAATGTCTTGTGCACACTGTCGTCCGCCTCGCAAGACATGGTTCTGAACTTGAGTAATGTAAACTGACGACCATATTGCCCTGTTCGAAATTGTCTGAACAAGATGGGACCCCTTGACGTCAACCGAATTAGCATCGCAATCAGGACGAATAACGGTAAAAAGATTACAAACGACGTCAGGCTCCCGGCAATATCGATTGCTCTCTTCATCACTCGCGATACTTTACGTCGCCCTTGCATCGCTATCACATCAGGATAGAGGTCGAAGTCCGGAGTCTGTTTGCTGCCAGCCCCCCAATGGTCCGGGTATAGGTGCAAGCGGAAGGTGATCTGATCCAGCTCTTCGGAAGTCAGTCGGGAGGCCAACGCCGAAACGATTTTCCTGTGGATAACTTCCACCACAGGGATGGGCCCATTTACGTTCAGTTCTGTAAAGAGAACTCCGAGTACTGACTGCTGCTTATGCCACCCCTGCCCGTCCGTGTTGCGAATCGAGGATCCTACAGACTGGCAAATTCTGCTCAGCAGGCTTCCGCGCACGTCGTTTCTAAGACTCTTTTCGATGTCCATGAAAATCAGCAAGAAAGGTTTACCCGAACGATCCGTTCTTCTCCGCTCCTGCAAGATCATCCGCGCGAATTCTTCCTCTGAAGGAATAGGCTCACTCCCGTGATTCGACGATCCGACTAAACTGGGGGCGCGGGGTTTGAACAGCGAGGAACGCCAAAACTCTTTGATCACGTTAAAGACTCCCTGCGGGGGCGAGGGCCACGCCCTCCCGACTGACCGAGGTAAAGATGTTGTCCTGCTAACGTATGATAGGAAGGTATAGCAATCCGCATCGCACGGTCCCCACAAGTATCAGTACATCAATACGTCAACTTCAAACGGAGCGTTGTCCCAGAGCAACTCCACGGCCAGCATTAAGGTGATGCAGGTTCTTCTTATTTGCCAGCATGCTCTCAATAGCGCCGTGTGGGAGGGGCATCACTTGCAACTGATCGCCGGCCCAAAGCTCCGCCCTGTGACTCACAGGATCCCCTTTCCCGTAAGCCGTTCCGCGATGGAATTTCGGGAACTCCGTGTCTACCAGCTGAGCCAGGCCAGGCAGGCCACGCCGCTTTGACCGCCCTCATGAACGCGTGCGAGGTACACAATGGCTTCCTGCAGCCCCAATGTGCTTTGGCTGCACCCATTGAGCGAGGCTTCCAGTGTGCATTCTTCCCACCTGGTCAGCCTCGAATCTGCTTGGCCGATACCACCAACCCTCGTCAATACAAGCGGCGAAAGCAACCGACCATCTCCAACATGGCCGCCAGCTTTGCGAGCGATATCAGGTCGTCGAAATCTCATGATGACTACTTTCTGCCTGCGCCGTTTCCGTTACCGCCGTAGTAATACGAACTCGCTGTCACCGAAGTCTCCACAGCATTCAGAACAATTCCCAGATAGCGCTTGCCACGAATCTGTTCGGCCGACCTTTGTGCCACATCGGATGGCGTGTGACCCGCTTTTATGACGAACAAAATCCCGTCAGCGCATTCGGCTATTAAGCGAGCGTCAGATACGGGCACAGAGGGGGGCGAGTCAATCACGATCCAATCGAAAGCCGGAGACAGCCACTGGATCATTGGCTTGAGCCGGTTGTTTCCAATGACCTCCAGAGCATTCGGAACGGACCGCCCCGCGGTCAGGACAAAAAAGTTGTTCCCTGGACCACGTCGAATCAGTGAGATCAGGTCCACACCGCCGTTCAAGTAATCTGTCAAGCCTGGCTCCTGCGGCATTTCTCTAAAACATTTGTGCACCCGCGGCAGTCTCAGGTCTCCATCGATCAGCAGCACTCGCTGGTCACGCCGCCACGCCAGTGCGTGAGCAAGGTTGACTGCAATGAAAGTCTTCCCTTCAGCGGGCAGAGGACTCGTAACCAGCAATGTCCTCAAAAGCTGTTGTCTTCGCACCAATTCCAGGTTGGACCGCAGGGTTCGGAATTCTTCTGCCCCAATTCGATACTTGCCGCGATTGCGGGAGAGCATCCTGCGCGGGGCAGGGGCGAATTCGAATCGCGCGCATTCTTCCAGCAAAGCTGCTTCGCATGCCGCCGGCGTGCTTAAAACATGCAGATTTGGGAGACCTGTGCTACCGTCCGTCACCTCGACAGCTCTGCCCCGGTTCGTGGACCCTGCAGTTCCGGGTACACGCGGCGATTCGGCCCCACGCAGACGCGCTTGATAATCCTCCGCGGAATCTATTAAGGGAGCAGAAGCCAAATTCGGCAATTTGCTACCATGGTTACCCGAAGTCTCCGTCGCCGGTTCTGGATGGATCTTCGCCGCAGCGGCTGCGAGAGCCCGTTCAGATTCAGCCTTCTTCAGGGCATCATGAATTCGGCTCATAAGATCCTTTCAGTTGAGCTAGCAGCGTAGCAGCCTCATGTTCGTCCGAGGCCACAAGATACTCGAGGGCTTTGCTTTTCTGGGCTTGCCCACCGTTATCATTGCCAGAATTGTGCACTGGAGTTGTCGGCTGATCAGGCAGGACAAACTCTTTCGCGACCCCGTCGATAATCTGCCGCTGAACGCTACTCTGGCCCTCCGCGTAGGCAATAATCAGGGCGTGGTCGCAGAGCAGATTAACGATGCGGGGAATCCCGTGCGAATGGCTGTGAATGGCATCAAGTGCGTCAGGACTGAAAATATCTCCCCTCTCTCGACCAGCGATGCGCAAGCGCTCACGGATGTAGACCTCGACTTGCTCTCGGCTGAGCGGACACGTCCTGCACCAGAGCGTGATCCGCTGCCGTAACTGGCGGAGAAGTGGCTGGTTCAGCTTGTGCTCAAGCTCAGGTTGTCCCGCTAACACAATTTGAAGCAACTTCTCGCGGGTCGTCTCCAAATTGGTAAGAAGGCGTATTTCTTCCATTACTTCAGCTGAAAGACTCTGGGCCTCATCCACAATCAGAACGGCCGTCGCGTTTGCCTGGTAGTGCTCAAGCAACCACCGGTTCACCCGAATAAGCTTTTGGCTTTTCAGTTCCGATTCGCACGCAATGCCAAAGTCAGTCATCATAAAATCCAGGAACTCGGCAACGCTCAACCGGGGGTTAAAAACAAAGGCTGTTGCGAAGTTGGCTTTCCGCAGCCACTCAAGAAACATGTTAAGAATCGTTGTCTTGCCTGTGCCCACTTCGCCGGTCAGAAGAATGAATCCCCGCCGCTGCTGGACACCATACATCAACGAGGCAAAGGTTTCCTTTGTTTCGAGAGTCGGAACCAGGAAGCGTGGATCCGGACTGCCATTGAACGGATTCGCCTTGAGGCCGAAAAATTCCTTATACATAGGCCCTTACTTTTGCGTAACAGTCTGCTGCTGCACCGATACATCAGGGACTACCAGCGCGACGCCATTCCCGCCGCCTTTCCCCTTTTCAAAAAGAGGAATCCGAGCCAGGGGATATGCCCCGAGGACAGCCTGAACGTCCAGTTCGTTGCGAAGAGTCTTGTCCCGCAGTTCCAGCAAGAAAGCAAGAGCGACGCCCAAGGCAATCCCTGCCACCAGTCCGGCCCCGCCAAACTTTGACCGCTTTGGGAAAGACGGGTCCTGAGGCAAGTTAGCGGGGTCAAGCAATACGAATTGCTCGCCATGCTGCGAGCGTTCGAGGTCGGTTGCCATCCGCGACTCGTCGCGCTTTCTCAGGAGGCCGTTGTAAACGCTCAACGCTGTCGCGTGATCCCGAGTAAGCTCTTTGTACTTGCGCTCCACCTGGGGACTTAACTGAAGGCGAGACTCGTACTGCTTGATTGCATGTTGAAGGCGGGTCTGCTCGCTTGAAAGCTGGTCAATGGTCTGCTTCTCGATCCTAATCTGGTAACGGAGTCGCAACACATCCGGCGGTTCATCGGAAGCAGGAGAAGAGGCCTTCCCCGGGGATTCAGCAACACGCTCGGTCTTCGCCTTCTGTATACGCTCTTTGAGGTCTTTGATTTCCAGCTTGAGCCTCACAACGTCGGGATAGTCACTGGTGTAATGAAGTTCCAAAGCAGCCAGCTTGTCCTGTAAGGTTTTGAGCTCTACCTGCGGGTCCGATGGCGTATCCTTACCGGCCTGAAGCCGTTCTAAGGCCTGGTTCAACAGCGAATCGTGGTAAGCCTTGTCCACTCCCACCCGACTGAGCTGGTTCGTGACAGCCTGAAGCTGCGTGTTGAGTGTCTCCAGAATGTTGAGGCTCGTTTGCGTTTCATCCGGAAGCATGCCGAAATATTTCTCTTGAAAGGCAGCCAGCTTAGCGTCTTGTTCGTTCAGACTTTGCTTCGCGTCGTCCAATTGTCCTTGCATGAAATTCGTTGTTTCCTGAGCGGTTTGCTCGCGTTGTCGCAGGTTTTCGTTGATGAACATCGAGGTAACTTCGGTACAGGCCTTTTGGGCCGTGTGGGGATCGTCCAAAGTCACAGAGACCGAAAAGCCGGGTAATGCCTCATTCGAACCCTGAGAAGTGACTTCAGGACTTACTGCCGCAAGCTCAATGGCTTTCCGCAAGCGCGCCACCAGTTGTCCTATTGGCTGGCCGGCTGAGTCGGACTTGAAAAAGTTGTATTTCCGGATCAGACGCTCAAGTCGCCCCGTCGGCTGGCCCGCCGAATCAGACTTGAAAAGGCCGTATTTCTGGGTTAGACGCTCAAGCCGTCCCATCGGCTGGCCCGCCGAATCGGACTTGAAAAGGTCGTATTTCTGGATGAGACGCTCAAGCTGGGCACGGCTCAAAATCCGTTCTTGCATCGTGGCAAGGCGTGCATTCAAGCCCTCGGTTATCACCGGCTGAACGAAATTCGAGGGCACCTTTTGGCCTTCTATCAGAATGACAGACTTTGAAGTCCAGCGGCTTGGCAGCACCCATGTCAGAGCCAGTGCGATGATCGGACAGATGATGACAGGCGTGAGGATAACCCATCGGCGCCGACGGAAAATCTCCCAGTAATCTTGTGCTGTTAGTTCGCGATGTCCGATCATTAAGTGCCCCTCTCCTTGCTTTGAGCTCCAAGAGTGGCTATTGCAAGCGTATCGGCCGAGTATGCCAGTTCAAGCCAATTCCCCCGGTCTGCTGGATAAAAGTCACGCCGCAGCGATTTGCCACACAGAGGCTGGAGTTGGTGACTTGGCGTTGGATGTTGTATTGGACAAAAAAACTTAAATGACGACCCAGTTCCCGGCTGAGATTGATCCCACCAATCCACCCCTTTGACTCGGCTTGATTAGCTTTTGCAGTTGAGTACGACAGCGATTGGTTTTGACTATACCCCGCGTTTAGTCCCAGGTGGGTTGATCTGAAAAGTGTCCTGCCAATCTGCAGGTTCACCTGATTGGTTTCTGCACCCAGAAGAACACCTGAGCCCCCGGTGGTGCTCCGCCCGAAAGATGTATTGAAGTCTGTTTGTTTCCAGCGATATTGCAGCGTACTCAAGACATTCCAAAAAATCTCTGAAGAGGACCCCACAGGCAAGTTCGCGAATTGGATACTTGAAGAAGGCCCTCCCGCCGGGCTCGTGAACTGGTTCAGCGAGGGGCCTCCAGACACCTCGAAGGAAAGCTTACCCAAAAATCTGTGTCCGTAGGAAAGAAGAACGCCGTGTTGTCGGAGATCCTGACCATCCGGATTGAAATGAGTCATGCCCTCTTGATAGGCCACTCCGAGATAGTCCCGTCGGCCCAGAACGTGGGTAAGTCCTGCCAGCAAATAAGTGTAATTTTCATCATTAAAGCCGGGGTCTATAAAATTGAGGATGCCATAGGCTCCTGTAAAATTAACGCTCGTGCGCGGGCTAACGGAGTATTGGAACTCACCGACGCTTGTGTTGCTGACCCTTCTCGCGAAGGTCAGAATGCTCTGGTCAGGTTCCAAAATAGGATTCAGGTTACCACCGGTAGAAAACACGGATCCCCCAAGCCCTGCATTGAAGCTTTGGAGACCGCCAAAACCCGTAAAGCCCCCGGGGGACTCCGGCAGGTAGCTTGCATTATCACCAACATACAGGCCCCACCGCCGCCCAGCCACTGATTCTCCAACGACAACTTGATGGAAAATAGACCGGCGCGAGTTCCTCGGATTCGTGGTCGTATTATTCACGTTCTGGTTATAGAATTCGGCTCCTCCCGCGTAACCTAGATTGAACTGCGAATTCCGGCTTACACGTTGAAGAGTAAGGCTTCCAACAAGGGAACCCTGATAGAGTGGTGTCTGGTTATCTGACCCGTACCCACCGTTTGAATCAGCAAAAGTGGTCCATTGGAACGCGGGAATAAAGTAGCTTGGAGTTGCCCCTATCCAGCCCGGCCCGAACTGCCTGGCGCCCACAAGAGAAGGGACCCCAGAAGCCCCTCCAGACACCTGCTCGCCTGGCGTCCCTGCCTTATTTCCGCTCGGCTGACCGCTGCTTCCCTGAGATTCCCCTGAGCCCTGATTCCCTGAACTTGTATCAGCAGCCTTGGATTGCGCAAGCAGTCTGGGCTGAAGAACCAGCATCAAGTTGATTAGAGCAATGAACATCGTGATTTTCGGAGTTCTCATTGGATTTATCACGGGACCACGATCGTGTCCCCAGGCTGCAAAGCGATGTCTTGACTAAGGTCGCCTCTAATGGCCCGCTGGTAGTTGAAGTCATAGCGAACCTGCTTCCCGTCTTCATTCCTGAGGATGAAGATCTTCTTGCGGTTGGCAAACTGAGCAGGCCCTCCAGCGCTTGCCAGCGCATCAAGTACTGTTGCGTTGGGTAGAAGGCTCACCGGCCCGGGATGGTTGACTTCTCCTACTACATAAATCCTTCTGCTGTTCGCAGCATCAACGATAACGGTAACGTTGGGATCGGCAATGTATTTCTTCAGTGATGCTGCAATGTTCCTGGCGAGTTTCATTGGAGTCAGGCCAGCAGCCTGAATGTCGTTAATCAAAGGCAAAGACACTTTCCCGTCGGGACGAACCGTAACTGAACCGGAAACACTTGGCTCCTTCCAGACCTCGATCTTCAGGACGTCGGTTGGGCCAATCCTATAAGCCGCGGAATTCGCGACACCAGAGGCATTTTCAACGTGCTGGCTGCCGCTTGTCTCTCCCCCGACAGGATCTGGTACGGCTTTCTTCGGCGACGATTGCCCCGCCATACCAATTGACAATGTTACTGAAAACAACAAGGTGGCAATTGATTTGAGAGCGATACTCTTCATGGCCGTTCTCCGTGGCAATCTGATTGGATGAGTGAGCCGTCCGAGCCAATTTGCTTAAGCTTGTAGAGCAAAGCTTTATAACTGATCCGGAGTTCCCGGGCAGCTTTCTTTCGATTCCAGCGGGTTCGTTCAAGTGCTTTCAAAATCATCTCGCGTTCTGCCCGCCTTGACGCCGCGCGGGCTGTTTGCTTCAGAGACAGCCTTTGCGGTTCACCATCGTCGAATCCGAATCCGTTTTCGTCCAAGTCTCGCAACGCCTGATCTCCATCGCCCAAAGCAACGACTGTCTTAATCGCATATTCCAGTTGCCGAACGTTTCCTGGCCAGTGGTATCTAGCGAGTTTTTCTAGTGTTCGAGTCGTCAGCGAAGGCTTCGGCCGATTCAATAATGCTGCGTACTTGACAAGGAAGAACTCCACCAGCAATGGGATATCCTCACGTCGTCGTCGCAGCGGAGGAAGCCGGAGGCAGACTCCATTCAGCCGATAATAAAGCTCCTTGCGGAAATGCCCCTGGCGGATTTCTTCCTGAAGGCTTTGAGCCGTGGATGAGATGATTCGAGCTCGCAAACCATGGCCCGGCATAATGGTTCCGCCATCAGGCAAAACATGCAGGAGTCTTGGCTGCACTTCCAGGTCAAGGTCACTGATTTCATCAAGAAATATCGTTCCTGCGTGCAGCAAGGATTCGACCACCTCCAATCTGTCGTCGAAGTGAAAAATCTTCTCGGCGGCCTGGGGTGTCACTGCAGCGCATACAAGCTTGGCAAACGGCGCGCTAGACCGAAACGACAACTGGTGAATTTGACGGGCGATTGCTTCCTTGCCAGACCCACTCTCTCCGACAATCAGAACAGGGATGTCAGTAGAAGCAATTTCCGTAATGATCTTTTCCAGCTCCCTCATGGCTGCGCTCACGGGGTTGACAAAAAGCTTGTCGCACGGAGTTCCCCCGGCGGGCAGCCCTTCTTCCATATCTACAGGACCTTCTGCTTCCATCGTTCTTCCTCGACGGTGCTTTGTCCTTTAGTCCAAATGTCAGTTGTGCAGACTAAGCGGACCGATGCAAGGCTGCTGCCAGACATAAAGCCAATAATCTGTTGGCACCGCAACACGTTCCAAACAATCAGGCAATTCGTAGAGTGGCAATTCAACGTCGGTAAAATGTTTGTGGGTTCTTTGCCGATTGTATTGCAACAAACTGGAAAGGCTTTTCATGTTTTTCCCATCCGAGATACCAATACATGGGCATCTACCATGCGAATTGTGGTTCGCAACTTGTTCGTTGATGCCGAGGTATGGTTGTGCTATCCCATAGGCAAAAAGGAATGCTCTCGCGGGCCTGCACTAGGAAAACTCACTGCCAATTAAATTAGTACCTGCATGCAAAAGAAGCTTCCGACTGAGTACTCTCCAACGACTGGATCGTTTCGGGTCTATTTACCGGCTCGTACTTATCACGGGCAACATCACCTGCTCAGGTATTTACCCTATTGAAATCAAAAAAGCGCTGTCGTACAATATTTCCACGGACCAATCCTTGGTATTGTGCTGGACCACGATCGGTGGGCACCGGGTGAAGCTGGAAGAGTGAACACTTTGTGTCGGTAATGGCATTAATGAGCTATTAGATACATCAGCGACTGGAATTCTGAAAAGAAATATTTCACGGATTTTTTACGGATAATTCCATCATTCGCCTGATGGCGTATTTGCCAAAACGAGACAAGAGGTCCAGATGTTGGGCTCTTCACCAGCAAGACCTGTGAGTCAGCAATTCTTGAGGGACTCAAAACGTCATCCGAGATCGTGCGCGAGGCGGGTTGATTGGCGATCGAGATCTGACCTGACTTCTGGGCTAGCCATCGCAGCTTGGGCTACAGCGCGTTTGATAATGCCGCTTGGGTGGTCGCTTCCTTCTTCAAGTCGATGCCAGAATCCTTGCTGCCACAAAGTTGAATACCGAGGAAGCCATTGTTTCCAGAAAGATCCGCCCTGAAGTGTATTACCGCCTCAGCGCTCTG
>JBJKQK010000162.1:0-26598 GCA_046705285.1 Terriglobia bacterium | reverse complement strand
CGTGAACGTAAAGGACAGCCAGTTTGTCTGTATACACTCGGCGCCAGTCGGGCAAGGAGGCAAGGAGCGTTCCAAGAGGCGCTCCTCGCATCAACAGGCAACTTCTAATGGAGTACTTGCGGAGGAGAAACATTGTTTGAGGTGCGACTTCCATCATTCGGATGTAATCGGAATAAACCCCGGCATGTTCGTACAGGTCAGCTCGGCCATCGATAAAGACTTTGTGTCGAGTCCCGAGCGACCATATCAGGTATCCCCCCCAGTTGTCCTCGTTGAACATTGGATTGAGATCCGGGTGGTCCCGGATATATTGGACAGCGCTATAAGGGTAGACGCGGTTAACTGAGCGTTCAATTTTCTTCCTGGAGGGAAAAAACCAAACCATTCCTGCCACTGCCAGTCCCATGAGGCACGCATTCAGGACGTAGTGATCTTCATTGGGTTTATAGGAGGGCGTCCATCGGGCTAACATTGAGGCGAGCAACGGGGCGACGATCAGAGCAAAAACGACGAACATTCGCCGGTGAATGCAACAGGTGGATATTGCGAAAAAGAGGAGGATGAATTCCTCTACCCGATGGACAGGGCGCAAAACTGCCAAACCGACGAAAAGAAGGAGGAACAAAACCAAGACTTCTTTTCCCCATATTTCCCCAAAACCTATGGGTCCCCATTCGGCTATGCTGGAGAAAACCAGTGGTTGAGAAAAAAACATTTCGAGTGGGTAAGCCGCCAGTTGTGTCCCGTAGGGTGTTAATAGCAGCGCCACCTCAGAAAGCAGGATTATCAGGCCAAGGTGCCGGCGTTGGCCAGGAGACCAGCGGCTCATGCGTAGGTGTCCCAGTTCCCAATCCCAGAGTCCCCCGATCCAGTAGACACCTAACACAAGGAACCCCAATACGAAACTTCCGTGAGTATTGACCCAGAGCAAGAAAACAAATGGAAGTACCCACAAGGACTTCTGCTGGCCCTGCCGATATCTCTCTACAAAAATAAGCACAAGGAGGAGAAAAACGTAGCCTATTAACTGCGGGCGCATCCAGAAGAACCCGTAACTCAGCCAGAACATCAGAGCTGTAGCAGCAAAGGCAGCCTTGGGGTTCCGGCACCGCAAATGGGCGTAATAATAGAGCAGCAAGCCGAGTATTGCGGCAATTCCAATCCGCAGGGCCGCAAGTCCGGCCAGCCCTCCCGCACGTTCCGCCAGCGCCATGACAACCTCGCCTAACCACTCGTAGGCGATCCAGGCATTGCCGTGCGCCGTAAACGAAAAAGAGTCGGCTACTGGCCATGAGTGTGTGCTCAGGATGCGGGAACCCACAACAACATGCCACCACACGTCCGGGTCGTGCGGATAAAGGGCAAGAGTGATCCAGGCTTCCAACACGAGTATCGTTCCCAACAGCCCGGGAAACGAAAAGATCTTCTGCGTGACGGCACGCAAGCTATTCACATGCTGAGCAGGAAGGCTGACCTGTGAGCCTTCTGACATCGGGGTGATAGGGCCGTCCTTTTGTTTAACGAATGTCGATGCTTCCTTCGGATTCGTCATCGTTTAAATCCGTTTCACAGTCCCACGACGAGGAAAGTCCCTTGCGCGGTTCTTTAGTTCCCCATGCCGGACCAAGATTTGCGCCGATTAGACGAGTGCTTCACTTGCTGGTTGGTCCGGCCGGTTCGGATTGTGATTTTTCCAGCCAGATCCGTTGCAGAAGGCCGTACTGTGGTAAATCCGGGCGGGCTGGAAGACCGCTTCGGGAGCCGAACAAAAATAGCCGCCAGCTTGTCCCTGTAGACCTCTTTCCAGCCTGCCGATGCAGCCAACATGGTTGCTAACGGAGCGTCCTGATGAATCAGGCACGATTGGATATTGTATTTATGCAATAGGAACAATGCGTCTGGCTTGAGCTCGGTAATGTCCATATAATCTCGCAGGACACCCGCGTATTCATAGAAATCGGCCCGGCCATCGATAAAAACTTTTCGGTGATAATCAGGGGAATAGAGCAGATATCCGCCCCACTTATACTGATTGAGCGTTGGCGTGGGCTGAGGGTGTTGGTTCAGGTATGCGATGGCCTTGAGCGGAAAATGCTTTGCCACCACATCCTCAAGCTTCTGCCGAGAGGGCAGGGTTATAACCAGCCCGACGGCGGTCAACGCGATGAGGAAGGCGTTGAATGCAAAGTGGTCAACCGACGGGTCATAAGCAGGCGCCCATCTTGCGATCAATTTCGCAAGCAGCGGGATCAAGAGAATCAGCAGGAATGGAGCGAATCTGCGATGGACGAAGGAGGCGTACGTGGCAAACAGCAAGAGGACAATAGATTCCAGGCGGAAATGTTCCTGCAATGGGATCAGAGCCAGCCAGAACATAAGGACCAAGCCTAGCAGCAATTTGGTCTGCCAGAACTCGAAAGGGAGCGACTGCCACTCTATGATGTGCGCCACGTTGACAGGCTCGAAGAATGCCATTTGCAAAGGATAAGCTGCCTGGCGAGTTCCGTAAGGACTTATCGTCAAAGCTACAACGCACAGCAGAAAGACGATTTCCATGTGGCGGCGCTGCCAGTCGGTCCATCGTTTGGCGATAATCCCTCCGGCCTCAAACTCCGTCAAACCGCACACCCAGTAGGTTGCGAACGCCGCGAGACCCAAAACGAACGAGCCATGAGTGTTTAGCCAGATCAGGAACAGCGGGGGAAGTACCCAAAGAGTCCTCTGTTTTCCCTGACGGAATCGTTCGAGGCACATCAGAGTGATCATGAGGAAGATGTAGCCGATGAGTTGGGGACGTAAAGTAAAGAAAATTTGCAGGATCGGCAAAGCAATCGCGCAGGGTATCAGTGCTGCCTTCGAGTTTCCGCTGATCAAAGTCGCGTAACCGTAAAACAGTGACATGAAAATTGCGGTAAGCAGCAAAAGAAGTGCTGTCATTCCACGAAGGCCGCCAAGCTCTGCCGCCGCACCGGTCGCCATGTCGCCCAGCCACTCGTATGCCATCCATGGCGCACCCTGAGCAGAAAACGAATGCCGGTCGGAAGTGGGAACCGTGTGAGTGGCCAGGATCTGCTTGCCCACCGCCGCACTCCACCAGACGTCAGGATCGGGAAGATTATAGCGAGCAGAAACAACCGCGCATCCCACTAACAGTGTTCCCATCAGCACTGGAAAGGTGAAGAGCCTTCGAAATAACGAGGCCAGTCCATGTCCCAAAATAGAAGACTTGACGCTGCCAGGTTTTGCGGTTGCGGTATCAAGCATTCTTATGTTCTCAACCAGCGCGGGGCGTTACAGGAAACAGGCCCCCGAATATGATCCGAGTTTTGACATTGCATCAGGCAAGATACTCACGCCTGACGAAATGCTGGGGCACTCAGGTTCTGCGGCTCGCCTTTCCTTTTGCAACGGTGTCTGTCGTGGCTTTTGACCGGCGCGTGTAGATCACGCTGATGCGGTCGGAATAGACTCGCCGCCATCCTGGCAACTGGGCCAGCAATGTTGCTAACGGGGAATGAGGCTCGATCAGGCACGACCGTACATGATATTTCCGAAGCAGAAAAGCTGTGTCAGGAGCAAGCGACGTAATCCTGATGTAGTCGGAAAGGACTCCGGCGGATTCATAAAGATCGGCCCGCCCGTCGATAAAGACCTTCTGCTGAGGCGCGAGCTCCTCGATAAGGTATCCACCCCAAAACTCATCATTGAACACCGGTCCCATGGATGGGTGTTCCCGGATATATTTCACAGCGCCGCTAGGAAAACCGCGGCTCACCACTTTTTCCAGCGTTGGGCGGGAAGGGAAGAATCTTACGCATCCGAAAACAACCAGCGCCACCAGGGCGAGATTCAGGACAGGCTTATCGCTGCCCGCTCGATAAGGGGGTACGAAGCGCGCAAGCAGTGTTGCCAAGAAGGGGGCAAAAATCATGGCAAATACAATCACAAACCTCATATGAACACAAGCTGCATATATCCCGAAAAGCAAGAGTCCCACTTCCTCCAGGCGATATTCGAGCCGGGAAAAAAGAGGAAGCAGCACGAAAAGCAGTATCATCGCCAGCAGCAGTTTCCCATACGCTCCGCCGAAATCGGGAACCCTCCATTCCTGGAAGGAAGCGATATTCACCGGCTGGAAAAACGCCATGTTCACCGGGTAGGAAGCAAGTTGCGTGCCATACGGCGTGATGATCAGTGCTATGAGCGAAAATAGCGTCACAACGGCAAGGTGGCGCCGTTGTTTTTCAGTCCAGCGTTCAGCTCTGATCTGCCCAAACCTGAAATCGGTGAGGCCGCTAGCCCAGTAAAGGCCCAGCGCAGCAAGGCCGAACGCAAATGTTCCGTGGACGTTGACCCAAACCAGAAACAACGGTGGCAAGAGCCAGAGGTTTTTCTGCTTTCCCTGGCGAAACCTCTCCAGCCAGATCAATGTCAGGAGGAAGAAAATGTATCCCAGAAGTTGCGGCCGAAGCGTAAAGGAGATTACTGCCAGCGGCAGGAGTAACGCACATGAGACAAAAGCTGCCTTGCTATTTTGACTCCTGAGGCAGGCGTAGCGGTACATAAGAAGAACAATAGCCGCCGTGAGACCCACCAGCAGGACCGCCATGCCCGTCAGACCCATAAGCCTGTGGGCAACGGCAATCACCACGTCACCGAGCCATTCGTAGGCGATCCATGAATCGCCGTGTGCGCTGAATGAGTACTGGTCTGTTCTGGGCCAGCTATGCGTGGTAAGGATGTGGTCGCCGACGGCAAGGTGCCACCACGTATCGCCTTCGAAGATGATGTGTCCAGCATCCGAAACCGATGAGTCTGCCGCGCTCTTAACGTTCAGATAGACGGTCCCCGCGACTGCGCCGAGCAGCAGAAAGGCCAGCAGAGTGTTGAAGGAAAATACCCTGCGGAATAAGGGAGAAAGGGCGAACCCTGAACGTGCCACAGGCGATGAACTCTCGGGTAGGATGGAAAGTTCCGTGTCACGCCGCGATCGGTTTGTCGCGGCATGCTTTGCAGGTTCCTTTTCGACGATCTTCCCCCTCTCCGCCATCGGCTTATTGCTGGGCCATGCGCACGGGGACATAAGAACCGTCGCTTGAAATAGCGAGCTTCCGCGAGCGCAAATGATCGAAGAATAGTGGCTTCATGGACGCCCCATCCGCTTTCAGCGGGCAAAGGACTGCTGGCGTGTGCCGAATGCAAAGACAGCCGGCCAGTAGCCAGTTCCGCAACCTCGTGCAAAGGAATCAGCACGTGGGGGGCCAATCGGGGGATCTGAAAGTTGTGAAGGGGTAACCGAAAGACAAAACACCGCGAGCGAGGCCGGTCAAAAAGTGATTTTTGTCATTCGGTCTTTGACCGCCCGTTGCCTCAGTCTTTGTTGCCTTACCACTGGCGATTTGAGGCCTGGGACCGGCTATTTTCGCTCTTCTGCATCAAGAAATGCCCGCCCCTTAAGGGGCCAACTGTTGAGGACTGATTACTAACCAATGGCTACTTGCGTGGACAACCCTGGGCCCCGAAGTGTCACCAGATGTAGACAGGCCGGCGCTTGACTGGGTTGCACGGTCTGGTTGATGTGAGCGGGAGCGCAGTGGGCCACGCATGTAGTCATGCGAGGAAAGGAATCTTGTCCCTCCCCGCCCCAGTAGCGCGGGCAATGACGAATGGCCCCTCTTTACTGCATGCCTACTGTTGAATCAACCGGATGGGAATGGGCGAGCCGCCGGGGGCAACTGCTGGCGGGACACTTCCCCCGCTACCGTTGCTGGTTGAGGTACCGCCGCACCCCACGACGTTCATGACAACCGTCTTGACAAGGTCGCTACCCCCGTTCTGCTCAACATCTTGAATAAATAACTGCATGAAACCCTCGACGGTTACGATGTCATTGGAACCCGAACTCAGTGTTACCGAGTTGGTATAAGGGGGGTAATCGTAGCAGCCGGTATCACCTGATTCCGGACAGTCATAAACCACAACAGTGGCAATGGAATCACTTGGACCGCCGTAGAAGCTCTGATTTGCCAGATTGTACGGATTGGCAGAGCCTCCTGTGATCTGGAAGGGCGGGGAATCACAGTACCCGCCGGAAGGGCTTGGGAAGGTGGGGCTGCACAGGTAATCCTGCCCCTGGTTCAGACCAAGTCCCCCTGCGTTGATCAGGTCCTCGATGCCCTGGTTCGTTGGCCCTACTTTCGCGCCCGTTAGCGAGTTAAGGTTGCTTTTGCACGCGATAGTCTCAGGCGCGCATTGGGTAATGTAGGCCCTGTATTGGCTTGCGCTCATGCTGGTCACATCAACGCCGCCAAATGCGATGGTATTCCACTGGCTGGGCGTTCCATTCGAATGAAGAACCCACTCGCTCCCAATGTCACCTCCGGTGCACTGGGTGCCATTCCAACTGCAAACCCCGGGGTGAACAAGGGCGCCGGGAGTTGCGGTGGAATTCTCTGGATATACATAGTAGGACATGACATAGCCGGATCCGAGGTTGTTGGCACAATCGCCATTACTAATCCCTGTTCCCGTGCACGGGCAGTTTAAGTTCCCGTCAACCGTGTCACTCGACTTGACGGGGAAATTGGGATCGCAGTTCGGAACCAGAAAAGGTTTGACGCAGCCCGAACCTGTCGGCGTGCCGTTGCCTGAAGGGTTGTAGGCCTCTGCAGTGGCCGAGGCTGAGATGTTCATGTGGCTGATTCCAAAGATCTTTGCGAACATCGTCGGCAAAGGGTCTCCAGCAGAAGAATCGCGGTGTACGACGACCGTTATCTGCGGCTCCTCAGGATTTGGATAATGGAAAGTGATCGTAAGCGTCGAGGGTGTCGGAGGAAGGCCCATGACAGGATTTTGGGCGGCCACAAGATCAGCTTGTTGTATTGCAAGGGCTTCCTGGGGTCCGCCCGCAGAGCATCCACCTGTGCTGGTGCATGCGGACGTCAGAAATTGCGATGCCCCGGCCAGAGCCGCGGCATCTGCGGCACGCTGACATTGCACTCGCGCCAGGTAGCCTGCCACAAGGTCGATCGCCAGCGCGCACATGCCCAGCAGGAACACTAATCCCGCCGCGATGACCAGAAGAGTCGCGCCACTGTCAGTGGAATGTCTGCCTTTCATTCTGTATAGCATCATGCCTCTCACGCATATCCCGCAATCGTCAGGGAACCAAATTTTGCATTACGGTGCTGGACCTCAGAAGTAGCTGCCCTTGAGGGCCTGTTGCGCCCGGTACAAGCAATCCGATCAATCGGCCGAACATAAACGTATAAGGATAAGACAAAGAGACCTTAGTGTTTGAAACTATCCCACCGTTCGCTCCCCCCGTCAGATTGTAGGCATGGTTGATGTCCAGAGTTACGCTATTGCAGGTGTAAGTCCATTCCATTGGCGAGGTAAAACTGGCTGCGGCCGACGTGAGGCAAGCTCCATCGGTAAGCCCTGCCTGCGTCAGATAATTGGCTGCGCTGTATACCACCCCCTGAATCGGGCAGGGTACTCCACTGCCCGGGCTCGAACTGGTCCACGTGCAGTTTGGATCGTAGACACTCAGGGGGGTCGATACAATCGTCCGGGCAGCCATTCGCGCGGTGTTTGTAATAACTTGCTGAGTGTTATAAGCCTTGGCAAAGTCGATAATGCCTATGACCAGAACCAGCAGCAGGGGCAGCGCCATTGCGAACTCGTAAATTTCCACGCCCTCGGTTCCTCTGGAACCCTGGAATGGATACAGCAAGCGGCGCCAGAAGGGCCGTTCCTTTGGCGGCGAAAGCAAACTGGGGGAATCAGTTGGGCATTCCCCCCTCCCTTTAACGGTCTTTTTCATTTGAAGAGTTCCTCCACAATCAGACCACCTGTCTTTCTACGGACAGGTCGGCAGACCGGTCGAATTGTTAAAGGGTTGATTCTCCATTCTCATGCTGACGCTCGTCGGAATATCGATCGTAGTGGCATTGAGCGAAGTAAAAGGTATGGCAAGTTGCACCTGGTACTTAAAACTAATTTGGATTCCGCACACCTGGGCAGCGGCGGGGCTGGTTGGGTTCATGACGACAGCCTGCTGGCAGTAAGTATTCTGGAGCTCTTTATTGTTTGGGTCAAGGCCGTCCGCGGTAAGAACAGGAGAGACATAATTCGTGAATTCGTAAGTGGGGTTTCCGATGCACGCCGTCGAGGTCGAGGTCCCCGCCGAAGTGTAGGTATCTGCCACGCCATTTGCAGGTGAGCAGGTTGCACAAGACGGCAGGACAGCATAGCGAGCGCCTTCGCGAGCTGCGCGCGTGATGGTCTCATAAACATTAAATGCCCGTCCCATCCAGAAGATTCCCAGCAACAGCATCAAAACCAAGGGAAGGACGAGGGCTGCCTCTAGCAGCTCCGCTCCCGTGTCTTCCCTGCATTTTGTAACCACCCGGATACAGATGCGCTTCAGACCTGTCCTTGCATACTGACACATATGTCCCCGTTCTGCCTCTCCTGCGTAGAGCATCATGCCAAAGTCTCCCAGAATATTACACTTAATCTGCCTACGCCTCCAAATGGAAAAGCAGCTTGCTTGCCAAACTCGACGCTCTTTTGAGATTTTGGCGGTTCCGGCCTCCGGGTGCCCTCACTGCCACCCAGGATCCCGACTTTTGCCCGACTGCAAGCACGCCGGTTGGCCGAATTAGCGTGCGGGGACACAAGTCGTCTCTGGACACAGCTTCCTATCTGCCATTTCACCAAGCTCTCATCAGGAAAAATCACCGAATTTCCTGAAGACCCCCACACATCAGTACTAGAAATATAACTCATTGTCAATCGGGTAAACTCCTCATCTTCCCATCGCGACCCAATTGCTTGCGGGTGGAGCATGCTAACGACTTGAGGCGACGTACGGAGCACACCGACAATTGTTTTCAAGCCTTGTGGATTCAAGTGGTTACATCAAGCACCTTCCGCCTTGGTCATCCTACGCTCGCAGCCGCTGGAAGGCCGGCAAAAGCTCAAACGGCGTCTGCATGGACGTAATGCTTTCACCCACCTGTTCGACCTTTTCTTCCTGCATGTTTCCGAGCAGCAAGGCGGCGCGTTTGAGATAGTCAATACGGTCTGGAACCAATCCCATGATTCTGGCGCAGGTGGCGTCCACCGCGACCGGGTCATCGCCAGCCACCAGAACCCCGGAGTTCTTGGGCGTTCCTTGAATCGGGCCATTACCTTCCATGCCCACGATGCCGTCCACAATGGCGAAGTCCGGCCGCACTGTCCCGTTAATGTCCAGAATGGACTTGCCGATCCCTGCCCAATGAAGGGCGTTCTTTGGCCACCCGTAGCAGCTTCCTGGAACTATGCCAAACATGTTCTTTAGGGAGAGAGTGACACCAACCCAATGGTGCGTCTTCATCTTGGGCATAGAGACTACAAAATCGGCTGTAAGCACTGTCTTCGGCAAGCAAAGAGTCTTCAGTCTGGACGCTTGGGTGCGTGTAGCGACTTCCGCGACCTCGTCGGTATTCAGATCGACGAAAGCACGTTCTAACGGCCCTACATATTCCCGCAGTCGCAGCACCTCCAGGATGCCTTCCGTGTCGCGTTCGTGCCCCGGCCCCTCGGCGATGGTTACCGAATCTGCGCCCAGCCTCAGGAAGACTTCACGCGCACCTCTGATCACAATCGGATGCGTATTGATTATCCCCTGCATTTCGGGTTCGACAAAGTTAGGCTTTAGAAGGACCGATTTACCCCGAACGGGAAGCCGGAATTCCTGCAAAGTCTCCCAGAGGATTGCCTCGATGTCAGCCTCATAGTCCGACACCGCTCTGATTGCCACCCTGGAGGACGGGCGATTGAAGGAAGGGATCAGGCGCGTATCGGAATAACTCATACCTTGCCTTTGTCCTGCAATGGACTTCCGAGCCAGCCGGGAATGCCGTTGAGGGCCAATAATGCCCATGCCACAACCGGGACACTCTGGAGGAACTGGTTACGCTGATAAAACCCACCGAGTTCCGCCTCGATGGGAGATGTCCGGCTGCCGTAAACTCTGAGGCATAGCTGAGCCAGCGCCAGGGAGCCGGGGCTGCCAATATTGCTATAGTTGCTTTCCAGCCATGCAACACTCTGGCGGTTTATAGAGTGGTCTTTGTGATGCCGCAGAGCTAGAAGGCCCCAAACGGTGGGACCAATCCTGGGGACTCCGGGAGCTCCGTAGACGAGGGGATTGCCCGCATTCCAACCGCCGCCTGGGCATACCCGGTCATAGAGCATTCTTTCAGCCATTTGGATGCGCTCCCTCGCCTCGGGCGGGCAGAACTGTTCGGGAGCATTCTGAAGCAGGATCAGGACATAGGCCGTGGGTTCGACCCAGCTTGCCGTGTTCGGCGTCCAGCTCCAACCGCGAAGGGAACAATCCTGGCGCGCAACATTTTGAGAGTTCCGCACCCATGTCTGCCGGATACGCCAGATCAGGCCTCCCTCCGCCGGCCAGGTTGCGCATAGCCATTTGAGCCCTCGGGCAATGGCGTCATCTGAAGGGATTTTGAGCTTAAGAACGGCCAGACATGCCAAGGCGGTTGTCCAGCATCCGGGGTCCTTGCCGGTGTTTGTTGGCCATGCCCCCTGCGCCAATTGTGTACGGTACAGGTAGGTTGACGCAGCAGAAAGAGCTTTGTCAGAGCCCGGCTCATCGACTCTCAATGCGAGTATTGACCACGCGGTAGGTTCAACGCTGCTCGGCAGCCCCGGTCGATAACCCCATCCGCCGTCAGAGTTCTGTGCCTGGCGCAGCAAATTAACGAGGAAATCTTCGGAGAAGGAAAGAACCCTGCGTCCCTCCGTGGGAAGGTTTTCTGGCTTGGACCCTACGTCCATTGCAGATGTGCGCGGTCGGACATGTCACATAACGTGTTCCTGAGAAGCAGCGCCCTCAGCCTCGACAGGTTCAAGATCATCATCATCAATCTGTATCTGCAACTGATTAATCAGGCGATGCAGATATCCTCGGGCCACTCCCAGGGCGCGCGCAGCATCCACCTTGCGCCCTCCGCACTCCCTGAGCGTGCGCATGATCAACCGGCGTTTAAATTCGCGGACTTCGTCTTCATAGGAGCGGCCGACGGATGTCTGCTCGAAGTCTCCTCGAAGGCTATTTGGCAAGTGCCATGTTTCGATTGCCGGGCCTTCCGCCATGACGACAGCATGTTGAATGGCGTTTTCCAGTTCCCGGACATTTCCAGGCCAGTTATATTCTTCCAAGGCGTGGATGGTCAGGGGAGAAAAGCGGGTAGCGGTCTTGCCAAACTGCTCTGCAAACTGCTGCAGGAAATGCTGCGCCAGAACCGGAATTTCGTCCCTGCGCTCGCGCAAAGCCGGGATTTGAATTTGCACAACGTTGAGCCGGTAATAAAGATCCTGCCGGAATCTTCCTTCTTCTACCATCGCCTCGAGATTCCGATGGGTTGCGCAGACGACTCGTACATCTGCGGCAATAGGCGTATTGCTGCCGAGACGTTCGAAAGATCGCTCCTGCAGAACTCGCAACAGCTTGGATTGCAAGCCCAGGGGCAGGTCGCCGATCTCGTCCAGGAGCAAAGTTCCGCTGTGCGCTGCTTCAAAACGCCCGCGTCTTGTTGAGATAGCACCCGTAAAAGCACCCTTCTCATGCCCAAAAAGTTCGTCGTCCACCAGGGTTTCGGGCAGGTTAGCGCAGGAAAAAGCCACCAGCGGGCCAGCGGCGCGAGGACTGAGCCGATGTATGGCCCTCGCCAAAAGCTCTTTCCCCGTTCCGGTTTCACCCGAAATGAGTACGGTCACATCGCAAGAGGCTACTTTGCGCGAAGTCTCAAAGACCTCATGCATGGCCTCAGAGGTGCCAAGCATGTCGCCCAGCCTGCCCGCCGACAGGTCTCGGGAGCGCAGTTCAGCTAATTCTCTTTCTATCCTGCGAAAACGGCATGCTCGCCGAAGCAACAAGCGAAGCTCGGCCATGTTAGGAGGAGTTGAGAGGGTATCATACGCGCCGTTCTCGATGATGGTACGGGCGACGCTATCATCAGAATCTCCCACAATTGCGATCATGGGAGTTGTTCCGTCCACCTTCTTGATCTCGTCCATCAGTTGTAGCGTTGCTTCCGCATCAGCATCTTCTCCGCAATCGTGCATGTCCAGCAAAACTACGTCGCACCACTGCCGCTCACGGCCTGAACTATCAAAGTCAAGCGGTTCACTTATTCTCACTTCGTAGCCCGGTCCAAGAGCCCTTATAACTACTTCCGCAAAAGCACCGTCTGAACTGTAAAACAGGACCCGAATAGCTTGCTCACACATTGCTGTAACCCCGCTCTCCTGGCACCCTGGATCATCTGCCACATGCGCATTTCATGCGAGCGTACTTATGCGCTGTCCGTGATGTGGTTTGTCATTTTCTCTTTTACCCCTCCCTCATCAAGCAATCTTTTACATTATCTTTCATGTGATGACAATGGTACTTAAGTATGATGGGTTACAGTATGCGAGGCTCATGACTCTGATTTGATGGTCAGACTCCCTTTCTGCAAACATCCGGGGTCGAAACAGTTACCCTTCCAGGCGAATGCCCGGCTGAGCTGCTAATCTCGAATTTTCCATAAGACGCCAACCAAGTCAAGCCCTTGTACTATAACGGCAGAATGCACTACAAGTTAGCGAATCCAGCCTGGATCTGCCTGCCCGTGAACGAGATGCCTAACACCTGCAGCCTGGGCGCGATCAAGCAATCCAGAATTGTGATGATCCAGTCGCCTTCGGTTCCAATTCCTTTATTGGAACTGACTCTGAAATTAAGCCTGATGGGATGCTTAAAAGGGTTGAATCGCGGTGCTTGTTAGTCCAAGGGCCGGCACAACGAGTCCAGGTTGTCGTGTTTTCGCGATGGTTGGCTGCCAGCGCCAATGAAAAGTCAATCTGGGGGGATCACACGGTGCACTCGGAAAAATCCAACCGCAGGCATCAATGAAATTCGACACGTAGTCCATGGCATTTATGGCTGCATGGGTCCTTGCCTTCAGGCGCACACCCTGCAGTTTTTCCGGCATACTCCCTGTTTGTCACACTATGGCAGCGTTGGTGTGCAAACAACTTCTTTCTGCCGTCTGAACCAGTTGAGCGCCTCGCTCAGTCGGGTTACTTCTCCAACAATGATCAGCATGGGGGTTGGGAGGCTGGCCTTTGCCACCTCGTATCGAATCGTGGCAAGCGTCGCCACGACGGTCAGCTGGGATTCACAAGAGGCGTTGCTGACAACCGCTACGGCTCGCGTGCCGGGCAAGCCGGACTCGATAAGAGCGTCTGTAATTCGGTCGAGCCACGCTGAACCCATGAAGATGACGAGGGTATCGACAGCTTTGGCCAGCCTGATCCAACTGAGGTCAGGCGATTCGCCACGGCCCGCACCATGGGCTGTGACGAAAGCAACCGAGGACGATACTCCGCGGTGAGTGAGAGGAATTCCTGCAAAGCTGGCCGCTCCCAAGGCGGCAGACACTCCCGGGACAATTTCAAAGGCCACTCCCGCTTCCGCGCAGGCCAGCGCCTCCTCTCCGCCGCGCCCAAAAATCATCGGATCACCGCCCTTAAGGCGGACTACAGTTTTTCCTTGTCTTGCTCTGGCAAGGATGAGGCGGGTAATGTCTTCCTGCTTCATGGAATGATGCCCGCAACGCTTGCCTACATAGATGAGTTCGGCAGTGGAATCGGCCTGTTCCAACAGCTGAGTGCCGATGAGGGCATCATATAGAATCACTTCCGCCTGCTGCAGAGCACGAAGCCCTCGGAGGGTAATCAGGTCATCAGCGCCGGGACCGGCGCCAACAATGAAGACCTTGCCTGCGGTCTTGGATGCCTGCTTCATTTCCTCAATACTTTCTCCACAAAGTCGTCGACCAGCTTTTTCTGTGTTGCCAGGTCTCCTGGGATTTCCAACCGCAACTTCGAACGCAAGAGCCCAACGGTCTGTGTGAGGTCGGCCGCATTTTCCGGAATTGCTTCTTCCAGATATTGGCGGAGTTTTCCGGCCAGAGATGGACTTCGACCGCTGGTGCTGATGGCGATCTTCAGGTCACCGCGCTCGACAACCGCCGGTGTGTAGAAGTTGGAGCGACCCGGGCTATCCACGACGTTACAAAGGATGCCTTGGCGTTCAGCTTCTTCGAAGACGGTTTCCTGCGTCTCGGGGTCATTGGTAGCGCCGATCACGATAAAGTAGCGTCGGCTGAGATCATTCCGCTGGAAAGTACGATTGACCAGAATTATCGAGCCGGCTTTGGCCATTTCTTCGACCTCAGCTCCGACCTTCGGTGAAACAACGGTGACCATGGCTCCGGCCTTGAGCAACTGGTTCACGCGCAAAGCGGCCATGGGACCAGCACCAACCACCAGAGCGCTCCGTCCGTCCAGCTTCAGGAAAAGTGGCAAAAGCTCACTCATGACATACCCAGCTCAAAGAGTTCAGAGTAACAATGCCATGGCCTGGCACTCACCGTTATGGTTCAGCGAACTCGGGGAATCGACGAACGTTCACCACGACCGTCTTTACCCCTTCTACGGCTTTGGTGATCGTCTTAATCTCGTCCTCGTCGGGCCCCGATTGCCTGATCAGCACTCCCCCGGTTGCGACCTCGCCAAAGACCTCCACCTTTCCGTCGTCCGCACGCACCCCGAATTCTATCGATCTCCACTTCGGATTTCCTGCCAGTGCGACTTTTACCCTGCAGGAAAGGGCGAAATCTCGCAGTTTCTTCTTTACCTCCTCAGTTGCAGCGTATGCAGGCAACTTCACGACAGCCGCGACCATCGCGCAGGCGGTGTCGATCGCAATGTTTCCCAGATTAATGACGATGTCGTAGTTCCTGGGGTCGCGCCAGTCGAGGCCGTAAACAAATTTGGTCCATCGGATTCGCTCCTGGTCCACCAGGCGGATATAATCCACGGCCGCTCCGTAATTGAGTCCCTGGCGATTCATCACCTCGCGAATCCTGCTCGGCATGGGAGCGATCAGCCTGACACGCAACACATTGGGCAGGTCCTTGAGCAGCAGGTGGCCGGCGTGACCGTGATAGACAAGGTCCCCATCAACACAAGCGTCGGCCAAGGCTGATTGCAAGGCAATCAAGTAGATGCGGCGATCTGAAGTCATCCGTTCCCAGAATCGCGCGCTCTTTTCGATCTTCCCGCGCAGTTTCTCCTCTGAGACACCTAGTGTGCCGGCAGCCTGGACCAGAACCTCTCGTGCCAGAGTTGGATAGCCCAGGGTCTTCGCCAGGCATTCGGCAAACGCCATGCCCCCGCTCATCGAACCTCGGGAAATCGTAATTATTGCCATGAACAGCTTTCCTTTCTCTTCTTCAGCTTCCTGTAGTGCTTGCCTCGCTGAACAAAATTGGCAGTTCAGGTGTTACGGCAAGCATCCGGGACGGAGACCGTCCCCATGTTCAGAGTCTCCCTGTCAGGCCACTATAAATCATCTCAATCGCCATAATAAGAATAATAAAGCTAAAGAACACCCTCAGCGGTTTTGCGGGTACTCTCATTAAGAGCCTTGCGCCAATGAAGGCACCGAAAAGAACTCCCAGCATCACCGGCATCGTCAATCCCGGGTCGATGAAGCCTTGCAGGAGATAGACCCCCGCACTTGCCGCCGCCGTGATTCCGATCATGAAATTGCTGGTTGTCGTCGAAACCTTGTACGGCAACCGCATTAGCTGGTCCATTGCCAACACCTTTACCGCGCCAGAACCGATGCCGAGCAGCCCGGAGAGCGTTCCCGCGACCAGCATCAGCGAAAAACCGCCCGCCACATTGTATACCCTGTAGTACTTCCACCCTGGAGGCTCCGGGTAGCTTCCTTCCATTTGCAAGCGGGTTGCAAGCCAGTCGGATGGCCCGCTTCCTTCCAATTCTTCTTTCCGCCGGAATGACATGTAGGAGGAATAGAGCAAAACCAGGCCAAAGATTATCGAGATCGTTGTCGCATGGAGATATCCAGCGAGGATAGCTCCTCCGATCGCCCCGGCAGTGGCCGCAACCTGCAGGAACATGCCGATTCGGAGGTTCGTATAACCTTCGGTGAGATAAGCGGCCGCTGCGCCGGAAGAGGTGGCAATCACCGAAATCAGTGAAGCGCCCACGGCGTAGCGCAAGCTGACGTGGAAAATCAGCACAAGCATGGGGACCAGAAGGACCCCCCCTCCAAGGCCCGTTAGCGAACCGATTAATCCTGCAAGAGACGCCCCGATGAGCAGATAGACGCTGAACGCCGATACACTCATATTTAGACCGCGCAAGCCCTGGACAGAGCCTGCACTCCTCCCGTCCTGGCCGGGTACCTCCTGGCCCGAAGAGAAAGGCCCTTTTAGCTTTACCGTGCCGAAGGACTACTTTAGCAAGACAAATCCTCAAACTAGACAGGTTCATCAGATGCCACGATCGAGTCCTGCCGCGGGTGTTAAATTTTCCCTCCAAGCCCTGCATAGATCATCTCCGCAGCCATAAGGAAGACGAGCACGCTGAAAAACATTCGAAGGGACCTCGACTTTGCGACGGTCAGGAACCTTGCGCCGATCATCGCACCCAGAAAGACTCCAAGCATTACCGGCATCGTAAGGCCGGGATCAATAAAGCCTGCGCCGAAGTAAACGCCGGCGCTGGCCGCCGCCGTTATACCAATCATGAAATTGCTTGTGGTACTCGAAACTTTGTAGGGGAGCCGCATAATCTGGTCCATTGACAATACGTTGACCGCCCCCGCTCCAATACCCAGCAGGCCGGAAAGTGCTCCAGCCAACAGCATCATGCTGAATCCAGGAAGCACATGGTAGACCCTATAGGGACGCCAGCCTTCAAGCGCCGGATAACTGCCTTCCAAGTGCAGGCGCTGGGCGAGAGCATCAGACGGACCCGTGGCCTCATTTTCTTCCTTCCGCCGCCAGGAAAGGACGCCGCAGAAGAGCAGAACCATACCGAAAATTGCTGTGATGGTTGCCGGCGCCAAACGTCCGGAAATCAGTGCGCCCAGGATTCCTCCAGCGCTTGCCGCAACAACCAGAAACATTCCGATCCGCAAATTGGTATAGCCTTCGCGAATATAGGTGGCCGTCCCACCCGAGGAGGTGGCAATGACGGAAACGAGAGACGCTCCCACTGCGTAGTGAGCATTGACGTGGAAAAGCAGGATCAACATCGGGACGAGAATGATTCCACCTCCCATTCCAACCATCACTCCAACGGAGCCAGCGAACAACGATCCGGCCAGGAGGCACAAGGTGAACACCCAGGTTGCCATTACAGACCCTCACAGGCAGGGGTAACCATTTTCACGCCAGGCGCTTCATTGATCGTTGCTTCAGCTAAGAGAAAGACGAGCACGCTGAAAAACACCTCCAAGGAGCTTGAAATTGCCACCGTCACGAATTTCTGGATGCCGCTCTCATAGCCTCCCGACGGACCCCCTGTAAATCATTTCAACCGCCATAATGAATACAAAGGCGCTGAACAAGACCCTTAACGATTGTGACTTGGCAGTCGGCAGGATCCGCGCTCCACCGCTGGCACCCAGGAGAACTCCCAACATCACCGGCATGACAAGACTCGGGGAAATAAAACCTTCCTTAAGGTAAACGCCGGCGCCGGCGGCCGCAGTAATTCCGATCATGAAATTACTTGTGGTGCTCGAAACTTTGTAGGGTAGCTGCATGATCCGGTCCATCACCAATACATTCACTGCGCCGGCTCCAATCCCAAGAAGGCCAGCAAGTATGCCAGCGAAAACCATTGCTCCCAAGGCGCGAACCACGTGATACACCTTGTATGGTTGCCAGCCTCCAGCGGCGGGATAACTGCCCTCCATGCTTAGACGGACAGCTACGGGGTCAGAAGGAGCAGTCTGCACGATTTCCCTTCTATGCTGCCAGGAGAGAACACCGCAGACCAAGAGGAAAGCGCCGAAAATAATGGTGATTGTTTCCGGGGCCAACCGTCCCGAAATCAGCGCGCCGGTCACTCCTCCTGCCACTGCGACAGTCACAAGGATCATTGCGATTCGCAGGTTCGCGTAGCCCTCTCGAATGTAAGCAGCAGCCCCGCTGGACGAGGTTACCATTACACAAATGAGGGACGCTCCCACCGCATAGTGGGCGTTGACGTGGAAAAGCAGGATCAATAAAGGCACGAGGATACTCCCCCCGCCTGTTCCAACCAACACCCCGATAGAGCCTGCGAGCATCGATGCCACGAGAACATATAAGGTGAACGCCCACGCAGCCATCCCTAGACTCCATTAGCAGCGGTGGCCTTTGAACCGTCTCGTTCGGCAGTGCCAACAGCCACCAGTCCCAGTGAGCGACTCCCCGCTTGAAGTGGAACTGCCCTGCGGAAGTTCTGTGTATTCTCCGGCAACTTGCATCCGCACTCCCGAGGTTTAAGGAGGTATGCCACAATCATTCCTCGCTGAAACTTCCGTCGCGAAAGTCGGTCTTTTGCGCTTGTCGCTCATGCCGCTTTGCCGGAACTGTTCGATTCCGCAAAACGTACCGCTACTTGTTTTACTCCCTCCACCTTCATGGCAGCCCGCCTGATGTCCTCTTCCATCGTGGTTGAAGGCTTTGAGGAAGCTCCTGTAGTGCCTGGCTGCCAGCAAATTTCAACCTTCCCATCGTCCGCACGGACATCGAATAGGCAACGCTGGCATATGGGCTTTGCAACCAGCGCAACTTTTACCCTGCACCCCAATGCAAAATCCTTAAGCTTCTTTTTCACTTCTTCTGTGGTTGCATAAGCCGGGGTATTCAAGATGCCACACAACATTGCGCAGGCACTCTCAAGACTGATCCTGTGCAGGTTAACAACTACGTCGTAATTTCTTGGGTCGCGCCAATCGGCGCCGTAGACGAACCTGGTCCATTCGATTCGTTCCTGGTCAACGTATCGGATGTATTCCTCGGCCGCTTCAGGAGTAAGCCCCTGCTGCTCCACAACAGCACGGACCCTCATGGCCATGGGGGCAATCAGCCGCACCCTCAGGACGTTCGGCACGTCCTTCAGCAGGAAATGGCCGACGTTACCGTGGTAGATCAGATCTCCAGAGACACATTTGTCCGCCAAAGCAGATTGAACCGCAGTCAGATAGACACGCCTGTCCCTCGTCAGCCTTTCGATAAGGCCGACACTGGTCTGAATCTTTTCCCGTAGCATCTCTTCCGGGACGCCCAGTCTTGCCGCAGCTTCCACCAAGACCTCCCGGCCGAGAATCGGGTACCCTAATTTGGCGGCCAGGCAATGCGCCAGGGCTTCTCCGCCACTCATCGAACCCCGCGATATCGTAACTATGGCCATAGCCAGCACCTCCTGTGAGTTACTTGCCAATCCAGAGGTGGACATCACCTTGGAATTGGCCTATGGTGGCGATCAGCCACCCGCGAAAAAGAGCGCGTATGTCAGCATGGCGAGGACCAGAAACGTGATAGCCACAAAAATCCTGTCCCGGTTCAAAAGAAAGAGAATACCCGTTAATGCGACTCGAACCAGTTGCACACCCACCAATAGCATCAGTCCCAACTGGATAGCACCCCTGGCGGACCCGTGGTCAAAATCTCTCCAAATGCCTTCGAGGCTCCTGAGATCGGATGGTTCGCCGCGGAATATGCGATAGTGGACAGGAGTTCCGCCGTGCCTCCACATGTAAAGTATGCCGCCAAAAAGAACGATGCCTGCTGAAGCCAATACCCCTACCAGCAGCACAAGCCCGATCAGTTTCTCCATTCGTCTGATTACTGCCATCGCACCAGGCCCTTATAGATCATCTCGATTGCCATGATCAGAACAACTACGCTGAAGAAGATGCGCAACGGTTTTGCACGCAGAAACATCAGGAGCCGCGCGCCCACCACGGCGCCCCCGAAAACACCCAGCATGACGGGCATCGCCAGTACCGGGTCGATGTAGCCATGGTGAAGGTAAATGCCCGCGCTGGCCGCAGCCGTGATCCCGATCATGAAGTTGCTTGTGCTGGTCGAAACCTTGTAGGGAAGCCGCATGACCTGATCCATGGCCAGGACGTTGACAGCCCCAGCGCCAATCCCCAGAAGCCCTGAAACGATTCCTGCCGCACCCATCAAGAGAAAGGAAGGAACAACGCGGAATACCTTGTAGGACTCCCAGCCGCCAGCGGACGGGTAGCTGCCTTCCATATGCAGGCGCACGGCCAGGGGGTCGGATGGGCGGCCCGCCTCGCTTCCTTCCTTCCGGCGAAAGGACAGGTAGCCCGAATAGAGCAGAACCAAGCCAAACACTGTCATGAGTGCCGGGACAGGTACAAGTGTCAACAGGAAAGCTCCCGCAATTCCACCCGCTATAGACGTGACCTGGAGAAACATGCCAACGCGCAGGTTGGTGTAGCCTTCGCTCAGGAAGGCCGCCGCCGCACCCGAAGAAGTTGCAATCACGGCGATGAGTGAGGCTCCGGCGGCATAGCGGATGTGGATGTGGAAAATCAACACCAGCATCGGAACCAGGATGATCCCTCCACCGAGGCCGGTCAGTGCTCCCACGACACCGGTGGCAAACGACCCCAATGCCATCAGAATCAGGATCAGAGAGGTCGACATCGGGAGTCTCCTTCATAGGCTCATCTCCGCAAACTCGCCGCGTTTCACCTGAAAAATCCTCACGCAAACAGCCCCTTATAAATCATCTCAAGGGCTGCAATGAGCACAAGAAAGCTGAAAAACATCCTCAACGGTTTGACCCTTATTCTCATCAGAAGTCTGGCGCCGACGATTGCGCCCGCGAGGATTCCCAGTACAACCGGCATGGTTAGCACCGGGTCAACATAACCTCGGTGAAAGTAAATGCCGGCGCTGGCCGCAGCCGTGATCCCAACCATGAAATTGCTTGTGCTGGCGGAAACCTTGTAAGGCAGTTTCATCGACTGGTCCATCACCAGAACGTTGACCGCTCCCGCGCCGATCCCCAACAACCCGGAGATGATTCCCGCGACGCTCATCAGGAGGGAACTGGGAATTACCCGGAAAACCTTGTACGACTGCCAGCCACCCAGAGCGGGGTAGCTGCTTTCCATGTGCAGGCGCACCGCCAGCGGATCGGAAGGCCGGCCGGTTTCAGCTTCTTCCTTTCGGCGAAAGGACAGATAGCTGGAAAAGAGCAGGACCATGCCAAAGGTTATTTTGAGCGCAGAGGTGGGAATCAGCGCGACCAGCAAGGCGCCAGCGATACCACCAGCGATGGAAGTGAGCTGGAGGAACATAGCGATTCGCAGGTTGGTGTAACCTTGCGTTAAAAAGGCGATCGTGGCCGCCGTGGAAGTCATCATGACCGCGATAATGGATGCTCCGGCGGCATTGTGCATATTGACACCGAAAATCAGCACCAAGGTGGGGACCAGAAGAATCCCTCCCCCTTCGCCGGTCAAGGCCCCCACGATGCCGGCAGCAAATGCACCTGTGGCTACCAGAAACAGGAAGAGTAATGCCGACATCGTGAGTCCCTCCGAATAACGATGGCGTGCGGACTCATGGGCAGGGGCACGAGTGTACGCTTACAGCGATCACTTCCTGGCCGCCTCGCCGGTTGCTGCGTTGTGAAGCTTAACTTCCACTTTTTCCTCGAGGTGATCGTAGTAGTCTTTCAGGATTGCGATCACTTCCGGCTTCGAGAACTCTGGCGGAACCGGTTTCCCTTCGCTCATCAGTTTGCGAAGCAGGGTTCCCGAGAGCAGCAGCCTGGCACCACCTTTATAGTTCCCGTTCTCGTCGATGACGGCCTTGCTTTCGTGCGGGCAGGTCTTCATCGACGCCATGCTCTTGCATTCGAAGCAATAGAACGTCCAGTCCATGCAGAGGGGATGGATGGCGAGCGCGCCGGCCGGCACCTCGTGGAAAATCGTCTGGGCATCGAAGGGGCCGTAGTAGTTGCCGACTCCGGCGTGATCCCGGCCTACGATCAGATGTGAGCAGCCATAGTTCTGCCGAAAGACGGCGTGCAGAAGAGCCTCACGAGGCCCGGCATACCTCATCTCCATGGGATAGCCGCCCTGAATAACGCGGTCCTTTCGGAAATAATTATTGACGAGCGCATCGATGGCCCGCACGCGAACGTCAGCCGGAATATCACCTGGCTTGAGCTTGCCCAGCAACTGGTGGATATAAACTCCGTCGCAAACCTCAATCGCAATCCAGGCCAGGTAGGCATGAGAGTTGTGCATCGGATTGCGGAGCTGAAGAGCCGCGACCGTGCTCCAGTTTCGCTGCTCAAAAAGCTTGCGGGCGTCTGCAGGGGTCTGGTAAATGCCCTGGAATTCTTCCGGGAAAAACGATTCGGACAGCACCTTGACAGGCCCCGCCAGATTCACTGGACCCTGGCTCATCACCTTCTGGACGCCAGGGTGTGCCGGATCAGCCGTCTTGAACACCTCCTTGCATTCGTGTTCTTTGTCAATGCTGTATTTTTCGCTGACCTTCATGGTTCCCATCAGCTCATCCGTTTCGGTGTCCCATAGAGCTACTTCCTCGCCAAGGGAAATGGATTTTGCCAGTTCTTCCGTGGCTGACAAGGTGATCGGGATGGGCCAGAAAAGATTCTTCTTGCTGGGCAGCGCGAACTGCTCGCAGCAATGTTTCCAGTCATCTTTTCCCATGAAGCCGTCGAGCGGAGTGAACGCGCCGATACCCATCATGATCAGATCGCCGGTCTCACGGCTGGTCATTGGGACCTTTTTCAGGCCCTTGGCCCGCTTCGCTTCCTCCTTCCGTTGCTCCTGGTTCAGAAGCAGGGGCTTCAGCTCAGGACTTCCATGGGGTGGTACGAGTCGGCTCATATCAAATCTCCTTTCGGTGTAAATTCTTCGAATCTTTCAACAGGCGGTCATTTGACCCCGTCGATCTTTGCTGGCGGCAGCACAACTAGACGTCCTGCCAAAGCGCGCGGGCGGTAGAGTAGATTCTGTGCTTCGCTATAATTCAGCCTGCCCTTGTGACATTCCGCGCACTGGGCCACAGCAGGCTTATTCTCCTTCAGGGCGACTTTAGCATGGCAGCCGATGCAAAGCTCGTGCATGGCGTTCACGTAGGAGGGCGCCATGTAAGTCTTGATCTTGATGGTGGCCCCGGGAGGAATGAGGTGCTTGTGGCAATCCACACAAGGCTTTACATGTGCGGAGGTTCGTGCGTATCCCCTCTCGTGGCATTCCACACAGGCAAGATTCGCTCCGCTCGGCGATGCGTGCCAATCATGCCGGAATGCGTCGGTCGGCAGATACATGTCCCTGTGACATTCGTAGCAGCCGGAGTCTTTGTCGTGTGGCATGTTCATGTGGTGGCAGATAACACACGACTTCGAACCCCCATTTCGTTCAATTTCCTTCTGGTGATAGAAGGTGACGCCCCAACCCGTCAGGTCTCCGTCAATGTACAGAATGCCCTCATGGCTTGCTACAGGCTGCGGTAGACCCTTTTTATTTCCGACCATACTCGCCGTGAGATAGACTACATCCCCGCGGGCCCGGTGAACCGGCGTCGGCACGAAGCCGTGGCTGGCCGCGCGTGGGTTGCTCAAGAAAAAGAAACCGATAGCCGCTGCGATCACAAAAGCCAGCGAGTACTTGACTCGGCCGGCAATCACCGGCGTCCCCAGCCAAGTGAAACCGACCTTGCTGAACTCCGGCAGCTTTTGCGGGTCGGCGTCCGGATCCGCAGGTCTCTGCTCCCACACCTTGAAATGCTCAATCATGAAGAGAAAGACCAGAGTTGCCGCCGCCACAATGCCGAGGCTGACCACGATTTCTGACCATTCGGGAAAATATAGCCTGTTTCCGTGACTGAGGTCTGCCAACCCGCCCACGTCAATGCGGTTCAGCACAATGCCGACAATTCCGATAGACACCGCGGCCCATTGCCAGTTAGTTCGTTTCTGAAATTGCGGGGAAAACAACAGCGCGAGCGGGATGATCAGCATGATCGCCACTTCAAGCCAGAAAAGCTTCACCTGCCATTGCCCACCCACGAGGTCGTGCAGTTGGCCGCGAACTGCCAAGTCTCCGAAACGAAGCGCCACGTAAAGGATCAGCACCCAGCGTGCTGCAACGCCCAGCGGGCCCATCAGTTGGGTTTCTGGCTTTCGCCGGTAGAGGAATGCCGTGAAATGGCTCTCCAGAATGACCATCATCAGTCCCAGAGCAACGGCCGAGACGAAAAAGAGAATCGGCAGAATTGGCGTGTACCACAGCGGGAAAAGCCGATAGGGCATGATCAGAAAGAGGGAGCCCAGTGAAGACTGGTGAAGGGTTGAAAGCGCAATACCTAACACGACCAAGGGGATGCGGAACCTGATCAGGAAGCGCCGCACATGCGCCAGAGCGGAAAAATCTTCAGCCGGCACGGGGAAGAATTCCATGGTCAGCACGGTGAGATAGAGCATCACGCACCAGCCGACTTCAAACAGCGGCGAATGCGGATTCCAGTAAATCATCATGTGCCAGATGTGCCAAGGCAATCCGAGATCAAACAGGAGCCCCACCACCACGGCAACATAGCCAAGAAACGCGGTCAGAACCGCAGGCCGAACGATGGAATGATATTTCTCCAGTTTGAAAATGTAGACAGTGGCAGTGACGACAAAACCCCCGGCGGCCAGCGCCACGCCGCCCATGACGTCAAAGCCGACCCACAGTCCCCATGGAGTGGCATCGGACAGATGGGTGGTCGCTCCGAGACCGAAGAGAAATCGAGCAGTCGCAACAGCCGCGGCTAAGCCCACCAACATCCAGAGAATTAACTTGAGCCGCCCTACCCTTTCCATTTATTCCTCCGGACCCGCCTTGTTCTCGGATTCTTTGCCGGCCTGCTCTGCCTGGAGCTTCATGCGCCGATGGATAATCCAGTAAAGACCTGTCATTGCCATCCCAACCCCCAGGAACGTGAACGGAACGGCCTCCATCGCCGCTCGCGTTGTTTGTGGAAGGGGTTTGTCGCCAAAATGCTCGCCGTAGGTGAGGAATGACAAATCGATGTCCGAAATATAGAGCACCGAAGTTCCGCCGACTTCGTGTTCACCCCAGACCCTGTTGTGATACTTCCCGGGGTTTTGCCGGATACGGTGGTGAGCTTCGGCAATAAGTTCGTCTCGATCACCGAAGATCGTGGCTTTCGTGGGACATACTTCGGTGCAGGCCGGCTGGCGGCCATATTTCAAACGCGTCTCGTAGCAAAGGATACACTTGCGAACGTAAGGGACAACATCATTCCACTCATAGCGCGGTATTCCAAAAGGACAAGCCATCATGCAATACCGGCAGCCAATGCACTTTGAACTGTCGTAGATTACCGGCCCAAGTTCCGTCTTGTGCATCGCTCCCACTGGGCATGCGGAGACGCAGGCCGGCTCCAGGCAATGCCGGCACTGTTTGCGCACAAATTTGTTGTCAGGTCTGCCAATCACCGAGGTCCAGTTCCTTGCGGAAAGCCCGTCATTGGTGTCCCAGCGCCGTGGAACATCTTCCTTCAGGTGATTGATTTTCTTACATGCCAGCACACACTCGCTGCATCCGATGCACTTGGTGGTGTCAGTCAGGATGGCCGCTTTCATTTGCCCGTTTCTCCCTTCTTGGCCATCTCAGCCATATCTGGTTCGGTGGCAAGCCGCGATTTGGGCACCCAGGTCGGGCGATCTGCAAAACCCAGATTCTCGGCAACGCGATCGCCAGCGCCCGCCGGGAATTTCCACGCGATGCCCGTCACCAGCTGCGAAAGCGGTGCCAACACGCAGTGCGCCAGCTTGGTAAAAGGAATCATCAGCAGGATGAGATCCCCGGCGTAGATATGGACCAGCATCATTTCCTGGTAGGTCCTGGGGCTGATAACGGCGTTCGACGCGATGTAGCCCGTGACAAAGGGCGTCATAATCAACAGGGGCCACAGGTAATCCTGAAACTTGCTTAGCTTTCGCGCCCCGGAATGAAGGGTCCGACCCAGGAAAATTCCTGTTCCCGCAAAGATCACGAGCAGCGCCAGCCAGTTTGCCAGATACTGCGGAAGGGCCGGCCAGCCAAATCCCACCGCGTTACGCCACAGCAGGACGTGGGAGGCAAGAAAGAGCGGAGTAACGATCATCCCGATGTGAAATACAAATGAGAAGGCGCTATAAATCGGCCGTTGTTTCCAGAGGCGCGCGACGGGAAACAGCCATCCCAGGGTCTGGCGGCGAATCTCCTTCCAGGACACGATCTTGTCCGGATTCCGCTGGTAAGCTTCCTTAACTCCCAGCAAGGTGTTGATCACGATGCGCAGCAGGCCCAGCACCATCAGCGCAAAGCAGAGACGAAACAGGGGGCCTCGCGCAAAGTCAATCCATGCCGTCACAAGGCGCCTCCCCCCGGCAATGAGACCGAATCACCTGTAGATTCCTTTGCTTCTTCCTCTCCCGACGGCGGATCAGGCGGAAGAATAAGTGCTTTGTAGATCAGGTCGTGGAGTCCGATGATTTCGCACTCAACGCCCTGGTCCTCCATAAGCTCGCGCAGTTGCTTCTTGCAGTTGGCGCAGGGAGCAACACAGTAGTTCGCGCCCGTCCTGCGGA
>JBJKQK010000161.1:0-5365 GCA_046705285.1 Terriglobia bacterium | reverse complement strand
CCGGCTCGGCAGCGCTGCCGATTGGCACGCTCGAACGCTGGAAGGAAATAAGCGGCCACACCTTGCTGGAGCGTTACGGCATGACGGAGATTGGCATGGCCCTGTCAAACCCCCTGCGCGGCAAGCGCATTCCGGGCAGCGTCGGCACTCCACTGCCCGGCGTCGACGTACGGCTCGTCGACGAGCATGGCAAGCCTGTTGCCCCCGGAACACCGGGCGAGATCGAAGTCCGCGGCCCGAGCGTGTTCGCAGAATACTGGGGCAAGCCGGACGCAACGCGCGAAGCCTTCCGCGATGGCTGGTTTTGCACTGGCGACACCGCGGTTGCCCAAAATGGCGTTTATCGCATTCTGGGGCGGACAAGCGTTGATATTCTCAAGACGGGAGGACATAAGGTATCTGCATTGGAGATTGAGGAAGCGCTGCGCGGGCATCCCGCCGTTGCCGAATGTGCCGTTGTTGGCGTCCCCGATGCCGAATGGGGCGAGCGCGTCGCTGCGTCTCTGGTGCTGAAGGCTGGCGAGGCAATCGATCTGCCGTCCCTTCGTGCCTGGGCCAAGGAGCTTCTAGCGCCGTACAAACTGCCTTCCCGGCTGCTCGTGCTGGATGCGCTGCCACGCAATGCGATGGGGAAAGTGACGAAGCCCGCGGTCGTGGCGATGTTTCAAACAGCGGACGGTGGCGGTTCCGCCGGTTAGAACTGGTTGCATTCATGAGCTTGCGCTTCCACAACCCCCGCCCCATGGTGCCGGCGGCCCGGCGTCGGTTCTACGTCTTCAATGAATCCGCTGTTCCCAACGCCATCCGCAGGGAGAAGTCTCAGATCGGTTCAGCCGATCTGTCAAGTCCGACGACCGTTACCACGGGACGCCGCCGACCATTCAGAGGAAGCAAATGTGAACACCGGCTTTAATAGAGTTTACGCCGACGGCCGAGTGCTTCGCCAACCTCGAAATCGTCTCAAGCGTACGATTGCCTCGAACCTCACAAGCGTGGTAGTACCGGTATTCGTTGATCGGCCACAGTATTGTCTGCAGGAACGAATTTCTTGAGCCTTTCATACGGCGGAATCGGTTCGTTATCACCCTGCTCCGCGCAGGAGCCATGATCGGCTGGAAACTGCTCGTCAAACGAGTAGTAAGGAGGCCGCCACGAGGATGGGCCAGGCATGTGAATGCCATCCCATAGCGTATGGCCTTGAGCACAATTTCTTTCAGTAAGTATCCCACGGCAGAGCAGGGGGAACTCCGACTGAAAATTAGCACGTGATCTGTCCGCTTTCGGCAGTGAGGAGGCAGAGCATTCTGTAAAAGGGGGCATACTGGGAACCGCCTGGGGGCGGGCAATGAAGGTACAGGAAGTGATTTTACAGGCGATGGCGAAATGGATCAGGTTGTGGCCAGCAGTGGAGATCCTGGGGATTTCAGGCGGGAGCATGCCATGCTGGAACCAGCACGGCTACAACAGCCTGCTCGACAGGCGGTGGATTCTGGCTGAAACTGTGACTCGGCCATGGACAAGCCTTCCGCCCTTCACGACACAGTCCGGGAAAGCTTCAAACGCTCGCCCAACCGCTCCCCCACGACGCCGCGCGGCTTCACGGCAGGCGTGGCGGTATTACTGGCTGAGCCCGCCGCCGTCGCCCAGGATGCTGCGGTCGAGTTCAATATTCCAGTTCATCGCCCTGCCTTCCGAACCTCGGCATGCAGCCGAGACTCTTCCACAATTGCCAGGTCATCCTCATCTGCTTCTCAGTGAGCTTGCCTCCGTCCTAAAGCAGCATCTTGTGGGTGGCGCAATCACTGTGGGTGCACGTTCCGTCATCAAAGGCGGGCTGGGTCATCACGACACGCGCGCTCTCACTATGAATGCCACTGAAAACTGAAAATCATTGCGAAGCGTGCTCTTCAGCATGGTGCTAAGATTGAACACTCACTCCAGTTCAAGCACCGCGACTGTATACGTTTGGAGATGCAGGACAGTGAAATGGACCCGTCCCTGCTTGGTCCGGCTCGTCGCCGTGCGGCTCCCAAGGCCATCCGGCGTCAGCAATCTTATCTGCCGGACGCGCTTTCCTTGCGGTATTTCGACACTGACTTCCACTTTGCTGACTGCGTTCCCTTGCGGCCCGGCGTAATTGATCAAGTGGACCAACCGCTGGTTCTGCCGCGGACGTTCCATCAATTCAGCCACAACGGCCTGAGTTGCAGGCGCTTCCACTTCCAGAGATAGTCGGCCGCCAGCCGCCCATTTCACTGCATCAATCAACTCTTCCCAGTTCAATGGCAGCTTCCAGTATTCGCGCGTCATCGCCGCCGCCGCCGGCTTCTCAATCGCCGGCTTGACCGCAGCGACATAAATGGCCCGCCCCCGCCCAACTCGATTTTGCGCCGGCGCCATCTCCATGTTCTGGTCTTCGATCCCCGGACCTCGCCACGGCGGCGCCGAGACATTGAACAAATCTTTCAGGCCGAAATCGGGACGGCGCAAGCGCCGGGTCGTGTAGAGTGACGACTGCTCCGTCGCGACCAGCCCGCCCCCTTGCTCGACGTATTTGCGTATCAGGTCCATCTGATCCTCGCCCAGGCATTCCTGGTCAGCCAGAACCAGCACCCGGTACTTCGACAAGTTCTTCAAGTGCTCATCGAAAATGATGTCGAACGGAACCTTTGCCTGGATCAGCGCTTGCGTGAACAGCATGAAGCTTACCGCCGGACGTTCATTGTTGAATCCCATCGAGGCGTAAGAATAGAGCACCGCCACGTCCGCAACGTTCTGGACGTCCTTATAGTGCTCAAAATTCTCATGAAAGAACTTAATGTATCGCTTCTGGTCCTCGGGAATCTCGGTGGCCTCAAGAACGCCCCCGACCAGCCCCAGACTCTGCCGGTTGAACGTCATCGATTCTGCCATGGCCGCCGTACTTTTCCCTTCTCCGCCGTAATGCCCGCTTCCGGCGGTGTAGGTGATGATTTGCGTGCCGAGGGTGCTTCCCGTTTTATAGGTGCGGATTTTGGAGACGAGGATTCCCTCCCGAGTCATCTCGGGGTAGTCCGGCTCCTCGGTCCAACTGATGTCCATACGGGGATAAAGCCCGGGATAGGAAATGCCCTGTTGCCAGATTGTATTAATCCCGGACATGCCCGAGCTGGGGTTGGCATCCATTACCACGGACGGATTCAGCCCGCGGATGAACTCTTGCATCTCCTGGTAGTAGCGGTTGAGTTGATGGCAGCGGAAATCCGTCCAGACTTGGAACAGAGGATCATCTACGAAAGTCACCGGCCAGTCGATCTTGGGGGGCAATACGTATCTCACGTCTGAAAAGCCCAGCCGCGACTTCAGATCCTCCGCCGAATAGGTGCTTTGCAGGTATTCGCGAAAATCCCTGATGGCCAGTGGGTGTTGGAAGATCTCCGGGCGTCCCTGCAAGCTGGTATTGTCAAAATGGATCAAGTTGGCCTTCAGTTCCTCGATGCCCAGGCGAACCACCTGTTTGATATACGCCACGTACCCGGGGTGCATGAAGTAAACGCGCTTGCGGAAGGTTTGGCCGTCGTAAATCACCGGCTTGCCGAAATAGTCAGGGACAAACCATTCCCGAGCCTCTGGCTTCTCCAGCAGGAATGTCTCGTAGCCAATCGTACTGCCGACGTAAAGGCCCACCCGGATGCCTTGCTGATGCAGCAAGCCTGCCATGGTTCGGGCAACATCGATATGCTCCTTCTCGGCCTCCAGCCCAAACCCTTTAAAAAAATGGATAATGGCCATGGTCACGCCCATATCCTTCAGCTTCTTTGCCGCCGCTTCTGTGTTCTCGTTTCGATAGTCCGCCTCTTCCCAAACGGACTGGCCACCCGCACGCCGAAAAAAGATCGGCATACTGTCCCAGCTCCCTACGCCGACCATAGGCGAGTTTTTGAGCCAGCCCCGCGGCGAACTGCTAACCGGCTCCTCGGCAACCATAAGATTGGGAATTTGCGTCACCGAAAGCCCCGCCGCCACGCCGCGCATGAAATCCCTGCGATTCATTCGCCCCCCTTCTTAACTTATTGTGTCGAAAGTACGTACGTTCTTCTTTCAAGTCTGTTGCAGCAGAATCCGAGATTGTACGATGAATTGATACCCTGCCTTCAGTTCGTTATGGTTCTCATAGAGCACGATTGAAATTGCGCGGCTATTCCGGATTGGCGACAGGACTAAAGTCTCACAAGGCCACAAACGTCCAGCGGCCACAATCGGTGAACCTTCCACCCTGACGTACTACATTCAGTTTCGGCGCAACTGGCACGCGAGCTCCTCACTTTGATTGGGCTGCAGGCCACCCCTCCACTGACAGCAGCACAGAATAAGGCGTTCAGCTCGCCAATGCGCCCTGTCTCCCACAGGTCTGTCTTCTGCCACCGCACCGCCGACCGCCATCACCAGAGCCGCACCAACTTGTCCGCCGGCGCCCAGTTCGCAACTTCCTCACTCGGACGACTTCTGCGTGCAGCTCGCCGCTTTCGCAGTACTCGGCTCTTCTAGCAATGGGTTCATTGCGTTGAATTGTAACGCCATGCCCGGGCTCCGGCACGCTTTTCTTTTTGACTGCCTCGTAGCAGGATCGCGCCGTATGACCAAACAGTGACAACAGTGCGGACCCGGTGAGAGGCCTTCATCGAACCTTCTCGATGAGGCCGATGATGCAAGCGTATCGCTCCGGTACCAGCCGGCTTTCGTCAATGAAAAGGGAACAATTTCCGGCGCAATCCGTAATAAGAAACAAATGGCCGGATTTCCCGATGGCGCATACCTTGCCCGTAGGCAGAACGGGGGTGCAAGCCGGTGAGTCTCAGACAAAAGACCCACGAGGCGTGCCGCCACTGTTATTATCGGCGCCTATGGCGGGCCGGACAGGATCATTCTCGTGAGCAACGAAAGCCCGCCGGACCGGGCGTGAGCTCGCTTCTGATAACGGTGAGTGCTATGCTTCGGATGCCGGCGGCTGAGGCTCCGAAGCGGCGCCGGCGTCTTCAGGCCGACGGGTGCATTGCAGGCAGATGAGCGCAGTTCTCCAACTCGACAACCTCTCCGTCAGACTGGGGCCAAAGACTGTCCTGGACCGTTTGAACGGCTCGTTTTCCGGGCGATGCATCGGCCTCCTGGGCCCGAACGGCGCAGGCAAATCGACGCTGATCAACACGCTGCTGGGGTTCTACAAGCCGTTTCAGGGCTCCGCCCGCGTCCTGGGCTTCGGGATTGATACTGACATTCGGCAGGTTCGCGCGCTCGCAGGCTATATGCCGGAGCACGAATCGTTCATTGGCCAGATGACCGCGGTCACTTTCATTCGCCTGATGGCGGAGCTTTCAGGGCTGCCGCA
>JBJKQK010000160.1:0-3098 GCA_046705285.1 Terriglobia bacterium | reverse complement strand
GGATGGGTGTGCCATGAAAAGCCTCTGCCAGCTCCACGGCTCGTTCGTACGTTCGATTGGCAACGAAAATGGTGCCGGCGCCACTCCGGATCAGGTTCTTGGCCGCGATTTCGCTCATCTTGCCGGCACCGAGGACCAGAATGGTCTTTCCTGTAAGGTCTCCAAAGATCTTCCTGGCCAGTTCAACAGCCGCATAGGAGACAGAAACGGCCGAGGCTCCGATAGCGGTGTTCCGCCGAACCTTGCGGGCTACAGCCAGGGCCTGCAAGGTGATCTCGTTCAAGACCCCATTCAAGGCTCCTGCTTCCCGAGCCGCGTTGTAGGCCTGCTTCAGTTGGCCGAGGATTTGTGGTTCGCCCAGGATCATCGAATCCAGGCTGGACGCCACCCGAAACAGGTGCTCGATCGCTCCCTGCTGCCGGTGCTGATAAAAATGCTTCTCGTAGTGGGCCAGATTGCAGTGATGGTGATCGGCGAGGAACTGCCGGATAATGGGTCCTGCTGCAACATCCTCACGGGCACACGCGATCACTTCGACACGGTTGCAGGTGGAGAGAATCAGTCCTTCTTTGATGCCTTCGCGATGTGCCAGGTCGCGCACAGCTTCGCGTAGCCGTGCTTCCGGGATACTCATTAGTTCCCGGACTTCCACTGGCGCCGTCCGATGGTTGATTCCCACAAGAGCGAGGTTCATCTTCTATAATACCAGCAAAAACTATTGTCCCCCCGGACCCCGCCCGAGGTATGTGAGCTACGTCACACTACGGGCCTTTGCCAAGCCTGGGTACGTACCCGTGCCAGCCACTGACAAAACTGATTCCAACAAAGGTCACCATGATTGCGGCAAATCCCACTATGGCGATGTAGGCAGAAAACCGTCCCGGCCAACTCCCGCTCAATCGCGCTGAAAATAGAAACAGGTAAATGAGCCAGGTTATCAATGCAGCAAGAATCTTTGGATCGAGCTCCCACGGGCCATGCCACATTCGTGCCGCCCAGACGAAACCTGTAAGTATTCCCAGGGTTAGAAAAGGCAGCCCGAACATAAGAGAGCGGTAATAAAGCTGATCGCAGACTTCAAGCGACGGCAGCCGGTAATACGAAGCCCGCGGATTCTTGGATTTCAGTTGCCGTTCCTGAAGCAAATACATGACCGCAGCGACAAACGTTAGGAAAAAGCCTACATAGCCCACCATGATGCAACTGATGTGAACCATCAGCCACCCGCTGCTCAACGCTATCGCCCGGAGAGACGGCCCCGGGCGAAGCGCCGAAAACAGCGTCAGGACAAAAACCAGCGGCAGCATAAAAACGCCCAGGAAGTTGATCCGGTAGCGCAGATAGGCCAGGAAAAACGCAAGCGTCACCAGAAAGGCAAAAAACGAAAGAGCGCTTTGGACGTCGATCACGGGGAGCCGGTCCAGGTCAACACCCCTGACAGCCAGAGAAGCGGCATGCAATGCCAGCCCCAATCCGAGAGCTGTTAGGGCGGAAGTAGAGAGCGATGGCCTCTGCCTCATCACCGACGGAACTGTCAGCAAGATGCCTAAGAAATAAAGGATTAATGCCAGCCACAATAAGACGGAGTACATGGGTTCCATCGCAAGGCGCTAAATCACCATATTATAGCACCCTGAACCGTATGAGGCGCCGATGCATTGCCAGTCTGGCTAGAGTCCAGCCGTGGCCGATCAGTCTGACCTGGTTCGTATGGCGTTGATTCCTAACCATTTTTTTCAAGTATCTGCCCTGCCGAATGATGATTCCTGCGCAAGTGATACAATGCTGTTTCAAAATGGTTTCGTCTGCCGCTGGTCAAGGAACCGAGTCCTTCTCCCTGGCAGACCGTCTTGGAACTCTATACGGAGGATGTTGAGTTATGGCACACCCCCGGGCCGGTAAGCCGGCCGAACCTTCCATGCTGGTCAATGTTCCCGGTTTGATCACCGCTTATTACACCGGAAAGCCCGACCCTGCCGTGCCCGCTCAGCGCGTGGCCTTCGGCACCTCCGGGCACCGCGGCTCATCGTTTTCAAATTCTTTCAATGAGGGACACATTCTGGCGATTAGCCAGGCCATCTGCGATTATCGCCGCGAACAGAAGATCAACGGTCCGCTTTTCCTGGCCAAAGACACCCACGCCTTGTCCGAGCCCGCCTTCGCCACGGCGCTGGAGGTTCTGGCGGCCAACAGCGTCAACGTGATGATCGATGCCGATGACGGCTACACGCCTACGCCAGTGCTGTCGCACGCCATCCTGACTTACAACCGCCAGAAAAAGACGGGGCTTGCCGACGGAATTGTCATCACGCCTTCGCACAATCCTCCGGAAGACGGTGGCTTCAAGTACAACCCTCCCGACGGCGGCCCCGCCGACACCACGGTTACGCGCTGGATTGCTGACCGCGCCAACGCCCTGCTGGAAAGCGGGCTGCGCGATGTCCGCAGGGTAACACTTGGGAAAGCGTTGAAATCGCCAACTACCCAAAAGCATGATTACGCGACGGCTTACATTGAGGACCTCGGTTCTGTTGTGGATATGGAGGCTATTCGCGGCGCGCGTTTGAACATTGGCGTCGATCCTCTGGGCGGAGCCGGCGTGCCTACTGGGCGCGCATCGGCGAGCGCTACAGTTTGCCGCTGACCGTGGTCAACAAACTGGTCGATCCGACGTTCCGCTTTATGACGCTAGACTGGGACGGCCAGATCCGCATGGACTGTTCCTCGCCTTACGCCATGGCGGCGCTGATCTCGCTGAAAGACCGCTTTGACGTGGCCTTTGCCTGCGATACCGATCACGACCGGCACGGCATCGTCACACGTAGCGCGGGCCTGCTGAATCCCAACCACTTTCTGGCCGTGGCCATTTCATACCTGTTTCAGAACCGGCCCGAATGGCCCGCCAGCGCAAGCGTTGGCAAGACGCTGGTGAGCAGCGGCATGATCGATCGCGTTGCGGCCAGTGTGGGCCGGAAGCTGGTGGAGGTTCCGGTCGGCTTCAAGTGGTTTGTCGAGGGCCTGCTGGACGGCTCGCTGGGATTTGGGGGCGAGGAGAGCGCGGGAGCTTCCTTCCTGCGGCGCGACGGCACGGCCTGGAC
>JBJKQK010000159.1:0-41871 GCA_046705285.1 Terriglobia bacterium | reverse complement strand
GTTCTGCAAGCATCCTCCCCTGAACGCCGAAGGCGAGGCGCCCTTTAGGATACCGGGAGATTTCAGCACGCCGAATGAGCAGTACTTCGCATACGCTGACTGGGTTCTTCAGGAAGCCGCAAAGAACGGCATCTATGTTCTTCTGGCACCGATCTACCTTGGTTACAAAGGGACTGGCCAGGGATGGTACGAAGAGTTGATGGCGCTGAGCCCGGGAAAATGCCTGGAGTACGGCAGGTATCTTGGCCGGCGCTACAAGGATTTTGACAACATCATCTGGGTAATGGGAGGGGACCGCAATCCCGAATCCGCCCTGGAGCGCGTTGACCTGATCGCGCTGGGCATCAAAGAGCATGACCAACGACACTTGTTCACGGCCCACTGCGCTCCGGAAAATTCTGCTTTCAGCCAATACAGCGGCGGAGGATGGCTCAGTTTCAACACTGTCTATACCTATGAACTGATTCATCCGCGCCTCTACCAGGCTTACGACAGAAACCCTGCTGAGCCTTTCATCCTGATCGAGTCTTCCTATGAAGGCGAGCATAATTCCTCCGAGGTGCAGATCCGGCGGCAGGCGTATTGGACCATCCTTTGCGGCGGTTTCGGCCACGTGTTTGGCAACAATCCCATCTGGCACTTCAACGGGCCCACTCTGTTTCCGGTGAAGGAGCCCTGGCAGCAGGCGATGGATCTTGCCGGTTCGGTCAGCATGGAACACTGGGGAGACTTGTTCGGCTCCCGCAAATGGTATGAACTCATCCCCGACCAGAAACATGAAGTTGTGACAAAAGGGCTGGGGGAGTTCAACGGCCTCAACTATCTTGCAGCGGCCCGTGCGGCTGATGGCGGTACCGTCATTGCTTATATGCCGAGCAGCCGTACGATTACTGTGGACATGTCAAAAATATCCGGGAGCCAGGCCAAGGCTTGGTGGTTTGACCCACGATCGGGGGCAGCAAGCGCGGCAGGCGCTTTTGCCACGCGGGGACTTCGAGAGTTTGCGCCGCCACAGCCAGGCGATTGGGTATTCGTGTTGGATGACGCCTCGAAGGAATTGCCGAAGCCGGGAACACGGGACTAGGACGAGTCGCTTCGTGAGATCGCAGACGTTACAATACTCGCATCTGCAACCGCTGGCGCAGATGGCATTCGGGTTTCCCGCGGGAGGATGAACAATGAACGAGGCCGACAAATCGGGGAATAATCCCCGGCAGTCATCGTCCGTAGAACTCTGGCCCGCCTTGCCGCTCGAAGAGTGGGAAGATACCTATCACACGCTCCACATGTGGACGCAGATTGTGGGAAAGGTCCGGCTGGGCCTTGCGCCACTCCAGAATCACTGGTGGAATGCCGCGCTCTATGTGAACACGCGCGGCTTGACGACTTCGCCGATTCCTTACCAGGGAGATGCGTTTGAAATCCAGTTTGATTTTATCGAGCATCGCCTGGAGATTCGGACCCCTGGCGGCAAGTTACAGTCTTTGGCGCTTGCACCCAAACCCGTCGCAACCTTTTACCAGGAGTTTCTGGTCGCCTTGCGTGCAACCGGGATTGAGATCGCAATTGATCCAAAGCCGCAGGAAGTCCCGGAAGCGATTCAATTCGATCAGGATGAAACTCACCGGTCCTATGATCGGGAATATGCCAACCGCTTCTGGCGGATATTGCTTTCAACCTCAATCGTGTTTGAAGAGTTTCGTGCGCGCTTCATGGGGAAAGCGAGTCCTGTTCACTTTTTCTGGGGCAGTTTCGATCTGGCTTATACGCGCTTCAGCGGCCGGATTGCTCCGGCGAGGAAAGGCATTATCACTTCTGAGGCTTACTCACATGAATGCAACAGTGTGGGCTGGTGGCCGGGTGGCGGAGATGTGAAGGGGCCGGCCTTTTATGCTTATACGGCTCCAGCGCCTCCGGGCTACGGCACGCAAGGCGTGCGGCCCAACGACGCTTTCTATCATGCCCAGCTTGGCGAGTTCATCCTGATGTACGATGATGTGCGTCAGGCCAAATCGCCCGGCGATGAGATTCTGCGATTTGCCCAGAGCGCTTATGAAGCGGGCGCCAACCTTGCGCAGTGGGACCGGAAATCACTCGAAAGAGGATCAACACAATGACCGATGCAGGATGTGCTCATCTGGACCAGATCAAGATTGAAACCACGGACAAGCACGTGTGCGAGGATTGCATCAAGACGGGCGATAGCTGGGTGCATCTGCGTCTCTGCCTCACGTGCGGCCATGTGGGATGCTGCGACTCCTCCAAGAACAAGCACGCGACCAAACACTTCCGCCAGACCGGCCACCCTCTGGTGCGCTCCATCGAGCCGGGCGAAAGCTGGGCGTGGTGCTACGAAGACAAGATGTTTCCGGGCGAGATTGAGGGCTGATGCGAGAATCGACTTTGGCGACTGCAGATTGAGGACATTAAGAGACTTTGAGCACGGCATCAATTCCTGACCCACTCCAGACAGGAGCTCCCTCCGCTTCCCACAAAAGCATTGCCAAATTGTCGCTTTGGCCGCTGGTGGCCGCAACTTTCTTTATGGTGTGCGGCGGCGCTTATGGTACGGAAGACATTGTGCGTGGCGCAGGCTATGGTCGCGCGCTGGTCATCCTGGTGCTGACGCCGCTGGTTTGGAGCCTGCCCACGGCCTTAATGATTGGCGAACTCGCCAGCGCTTTGCCGGAGGAAGGCGGCTTTTACGCGTGGGTGCGGCAGGGGCTTGGCGACTTCTGGGGATTCCAGGAGGCGTGGCTGTCGCTCGCGGCCAGTATCTTTGACATGGCCATCTATCCCACGCTATTCGTCGCATACCTGGAGCGCTGGGCGCCGTGGTTCGGCGTGGGGCATCGCGGAATTGCGGTGGGCCTGCTGATGATCCTTGCTTGCACAGTTCTGAACCTGGCGGGAATCCATGCCGTGGGATTGACGTCGTTCTGGCTGTTTCTGGTGCTTTCCGGCCCCTTTGCGCTGATCGTACTGATTGCGCCCTTCAAGGCTGGAGCGCTGGCGCACGTGGCAACCGCCCCGGCGACCACCACCATCGGCCTGCTCGGGGGCACGCTGGTAGCCATGTGGAACTACATGGGATGGGACAATGCCTCTACCATCGCGCGCGGAGTCGAACGGCCTGACCGAACCTATCCACGCGCCATGTTCGTTTCCGTCGCTTTGGTTGCGTTCACTTACCTTCTGCCCGTGTTGGCGGTCTGGATCACAGGGTTGCCGTCTTCGGCGTTTCAGACCGGCTCGTGGGCCACTGTGGCGGGACTGGTGGGCGGCAACTGGCTGCGCGCGCTGCTGGTTCTGGGCGGAATGGTGAGCGGGTTTGGCATCTTCAACGCGCTGGTAATGAGTTATTCCCGGCTGCCGCTGGCCATGGCCCAGGACGGCATGCTGCCACGCGTCTTTTTGAAGGTACATCCGAAAACCAAGGCTCCGTGGGTGGCGATTCTGGTCTGCGCGGCCGGGTGGGCGCTGTGCCTGGGTCTCGGCTTCCAGAGCCTAGTGACACTCGACATCCTGCTTTATGGAGCGAGCCTGGCGCTTGAGTTCGCGGCACTGGTGGCGCTGCGCATCCGGGAACCCAAGCTACATCGACCCTTCCGCGTGCCGGGCGGGCTCACGGGCGCCATCCTCGTGGGAGTTTTCCCAACGGTTTTGCTGGCTCTTGCACTGGTCCGCAGTCATCGTGAAACGGTGTTTGGCATGAACGGGCTCACGTTCGGCATTCTGGCCATTCTTGTGGGCTTCGCGGCATTTTACGCAACCGCTCCACTCCGACGGAGCAAATCCGCGGCTGCTGTTGCAGGACCTCCAGCGGGAGTTCCCACCCCTCCAGCATCATAAATTTCTTCCCGAATCAGTCAATTGGGCTGTTCAGGCAAGTTATTCGTAACGCAGCGCCTCAATGGGGTCCATTCGTGCGGCCTTGCGGGCGGGATAGTATCCAAACACGACCCCGATGGCTGCAGAGAACAGGACCGCAGTCAGGATCGCTTCCGGGGGGATGCTGGTGGGCCAGTGCATCATATCGGTCACAACTTTTGAGCCGACTATACCCAGCAGTACGCCGACCGCGCCGCCAACCAGGCTGAGCGCGATGGCCTCGCTGAGGAATTGCCGGGCAACGTCCTGCTCGGTTGCGCCAATGGCCATGCGCACGCCGATTTCACGGGTCCTCTCGGTGACGGAAACCAGCATGATGTTCATGATGCCGATGCCGCCCACCAGCAGCGAGACGGAAGCAATGCCGGCCAACAGCAGCGTCATCACGCGGCCGGACTGCTCCTGGGCCTGCGCCAGCGCGTCGGAACTGCGGATGATGAAGTCGTCTTCCTCGTTGGCCCGAAGACGGTGCCGCTCACGCAGCAGCGCGCCGATCTGCTTTTCGGCCACCGGAATGACCTCCTGCGACGTGGCCGAGCACATGACGTACTGCAGCCAGTCAATTCCCGACAGCTTCTTCTGGACGGTAGTGTAAGGCATGATGAGGGTGTCGTCCTCGTCCTGGCCGAAAGGAGACTGGCCCTTCGGAGCCAGCACTCCGATCACCCTGAAGGGTAGATTGCCGACGCGAATGGTCTGGCCTACCGGATCCTGGTTTCCAAAAAGATTCTCAACCACGGTGCGCCCCAACAGGCAGACGTTCGATGCCGCCTCCACGTCGCGCATGGAAAAGTTGCTGCCATTGGCCACGGGCCACCGCCGGATGGAGAGATAGTCCGGCCCCACGCCCCGTGCTTGCGTGAACCAGTTCTCACTTTCATGAACAGCCTGAACCGCCATGCCCACGCCTGGCGAAACCGCCTTAATGAGGTCAATCTGGTCCCGGATGGCTTTGGCGTCGGCAAGAGTCAGGGTTTTGGTGGCAATGGCGCCCATGCGAACGCCGCCGCGGTTGACGCTGCCAGCAGAAATGAACAGAAGATTGTCACCAAGGTTGCGAATCTGCTCCTGCACCTGGCGGGAAGCGCCCTCGCCGATGGCCACTGTGCAGATGACAGCTCCAACACCAATGATGATGCCCAGAATCGTGAGGGCGCTGCGCATCTTGTTGCGTACGAGCGCCCGCATGGCCACGCGAATGACAGGTGCAAGTTCCATCAGTCCACCTGCCGGGCTGGACCACCAGAAAACCAACTCCGGCCAGCTTAACCGCCATTAGAAAAGACGAGCGAGGCTGATGCGGAGTTACGGACAGTGGGGCACCATCAACGGCACTTCGGCTAGATGATTTAGTGGTGTGTTTTCTTACAGTTATGGCCAGCACATTGCGCCAGGTGCAAGGTGTCACGGCCCGGATTCATGGTTGCGTCAGGCCGAGCTGCGTCCCCGTCATGAATCGCCAAGGCTCTAGATCTTCTTCTCAGTCGCAGTTTCAAGATGCGTTTCCGGCACAGGGCGGCTCAGGTAGACATTGAAGTCGCGAACGTTTTCGAGCCTGAAAGCTCCCCCGGTCGCGCCGGGTTGTGTCTTGATGTGGATAAAGTCCGTGTGTTCGACGTCGTTCAGAATGAACGCGGGCCGGGCATCCTGTTTGGTCGTACGCACCTCGACGTCGGTCATCTGGAGGCCTTTCACATGACGGACGAAGAATCCATAGGCGGGCATGGTGCCGAACATGGTGGGTTCAGGATAGGCGTCCGCTTTTTCGGGAGGCTGGATCGCAGCATCTGCGCTGGTACCGCCGCCCTCGCTGAGTACGATGATATTGCTCAGCCTGACATCCTCGATTTCATGGCCTGGAATACCACTCAGGATGGAACAGAAGTGGCCGGAGGTGTGGGACACGACGATGTTGCTGATGTTCACGTGGCGCAACTGGCCGATCTTCCTTCCCTCCGGGCCGCGCATCCGGCTGCCAAGTCGCATGAAAATGGGCAAGTCGGCGATATGTCGCATGGTCACATTGCCGACCGAAACGTCTTCAAGCAATGCCCCGTCCACGGTCTCTAGCGCCAGCCCCCGGCAGCCGTCAAAGACACAATTCGAGATGGCGATGTTCTTGAAGCCACCGTTCGATTCGGTGCCGCACTTGATGCGGCCGGTAGGGAAACGCAACTGGCCTTCAGGCCAGTGCTTGAGGGTGCCGTCCAGCACGGTTCCAAGCTCGAAAGTTCCGGTGACAAAGCAGTTGGTGATGGTCACATTTTCCGTCGATCGCGGGTAGCCCAACGCGTAAGAGCTTTTCAGGCAGATCCCATCATCCCACGGCGAGTTCACCGTCATGTTGGAAAGCCGAACATTCTTGCAGCAATCCACATCGATGCCGTCGCGGTCCGTATCAAAGATGGTGTTGTCTATCGTTAAGTTGTCCACGCCTGTGACGAGAATGCAGAAGTGCCCGCCCTGCAGAACGGAGATGTCGCGGATGGTCACATTGTGACAGTCTTTCAGACTGATGGATTTGTCGCCCACACCGGGATTCTTCTGGCCGGGACCACGCGTCAGGCCCTTGCCATCGACCAGCCCGGGTCCGAGGATCGAAACGTTCTCGAGCCCAACGCCCCACATCAGGGCATTGTGCCAGTGCCTGTGTCCGAAATCCTCGTAGTGGTGTGCCGCGGGATTCGGCTCCGCCGCATCGTAATGGCCAGCCGGCCCGGTCTCACCCGCCAGAATCGTAGCCCCACGATCAAGATACAGCGCGACATTACTCTTGAGGTGAATCGAATAGGACAGATAGGTACCTGCCGGGAAAAACACGGTCCCGCCGCCCGCGCGGGCTGCGGCTTCAATCGTCTTGTTGATGGCGGCTGTGTCGACCGTCTTGCCGTTGCCTGTCGCTCCCATCGTCCGCACGTTGAACACTCCGAGGCCATGCACACCATTTTGGGAACCCGGCATCTGCCCTCTCGCGGGGAGTCCGGACCCTGCAGCTTCCGCCGCCTTCGGGGCCAGGAGGTCCGCCGCTGTGAGTCCCGCCCCGAGTCCAAATATTTTCTGAAGTGCCTGCCGCTTGCTGATCCCAGTGCTTGCTGTATGATCCGTCATAGCAAATCCTCACATTTTCGAAGAATCTGACACTCCTCATTCAATCAAGCTGTAATCGCGTGGACGCCATCATATCCGCCGAAGGATTGGGTTGCAAGCACCACCAGCAAGAGGGAATCTGAAAGTGAAGGGCTGGAATGTCCGCGAAGCAATCACGGTCTGGGTTAAGTGTGCGACAACTCTCGCCAGATTCAGAGTACCTTTCTATGGAAACCTGTGACCGACACTAAAGGAGAAGATGATGGCGCGAGCAAGTCAATCAAACGAACCATCAGTCATGGGATCCTGCAATGAGTCGGCAAGACTCAAACTCAGCAATCAAAGGCCAGTTAACTCCGCCGATCCAGTCGACTCTTTTTACGCCGCGCTGAGCACTCAGGGGCTGCGTGTTGCGATTCGAATGGAGACACCACCTTCATTCGCCGGTCCAGAGTGGCCGGTAGGGTTGTTTGAGGCCATTGCTCCGAACTGGCGAGGGTGGGTCGGAGAAAAAACGTGGGGTTCCCTAGAAGATGGTCATTCTTGACAGCACGGGCGCTGAAGCAAGCCCAGATGTGCGGCCGTCAGCCTGATTCTTGAGGGCAAGACCGGTGCCCCGGCCGTCCTACCTTCCGCCCATTTCTCTCCAACCAGCCCTCTCAAGGTGCAAGTGCTTCTTCTGGCCAACGTATAACGGGCATCAGCGGGTCCGATAAATTCCGGGCAGACCGGAGAGTCCTACTGCAAGCCGCGGAGCGGCGTCAAAGGCCTGATTGCTTGTGAACTGTTCGGCGAATAACCCTTGACGTGCTTGCTGGCACTCTCATTGGGCATTTTGCCGCTTTTTTCTTCGAAAGTTGTGGAACAACCCGCAGCGAATAGAGCGGCAAGGAGAACAACCATCCCCGTCAGCAGGTATCTTGACTTCGAAATATTCCGTATCATCCTCGTCTCCTTGTTTGTAATATGATGGCCTATGCTAACCGAGCATTTTCTGTGGCAGTAGTGCCGTGAGCAAACCAAACTGTAAGACCAGCCCGTTGTTAGCTTACACGAGATCCATCGACCAGCAGGATTCAAAAGCGAAAGGATCAGGATAAACCATGAAACATGCAGCAGTCGCAGCCAATATCATATTCTTTTTGTTTGTCATTGGTATTGCCATGGTCCCCCGAAGTGAAAGCCAGACAATGTCGAAGGCGTCCGGCTGGATCAACGTCATGCCCGACTCGGCCCTGGACCATTGGACGCGTGTCGCGATCCCGCCCAGCCGAACCCTGGGGAAGTACTCCCAGTGGAGCGTGAACGCCAGAACTCACACGATAGTCTGCGCGGGCAATGGCGGCCACGAATGGCTCCGATACGATCGGGAGCTGGGTGACTTCCTGTTCCACGTCGAATGGCGCCTTGTCAGCCAGGAAGGCGTCAAGAACTACAACAGCGGTGTTTTTGTCCGCAACAACCTGAGCGGATCGATCTGGTACCAGGCCCAGGTTGGCAGCGCCAGCGGCGGCTACTGGTTCGGCTACGACAACCCTGCTGTAAAAGGACCGATAAGCTTCGACCTGCGCTCACAGTTGACAACCAACCCCGTGAAACCCGCCGGCAAGTGGAACACCTTTGACATTCGTTGCCAAGGCTCAAGACTTATCCTCAAAGTGAACGGCGTCAAAACCAGCCAGTTCAATGATTGCAGGAACCCAAAAGGTTATCTGGGCCTCGAAGCCGAAGGCTCCCGCATTGAGTTCCGCCACCTGAGGATCAAACTGCTGAAGTGAATTGCCCCCGCCGATTTCGGCGAGCCTTGCCGGCATCGGCGCTCGCTACAGCCCCACAAAGAGTCAGATTTTGCTGACTTGAATCAGCAAATGTTTCTTGAATTCCACCTTCAGCCTGGGGCTTGCAGCATCGATGGTTCCCAGATCCTTATCATCAACGTAGTCGTACACGCGATACTGGCCAGGCGCAAGGCCGCGCAGCTCGACTTGGCCCTTCCAGGCAATGTGCGGGTTGGGCGCGTAAAAAGCATAGTACATCTCGCCGTCTTTGCGGATGGCGTAAGCTTCGGGAAAATCGTAACCGTAATTGTAAAGGTCCAGGAACGTCCCGCTTGAAAGCAGCTCGCGATTATAAATAGTCGTCCACTTCTTCCAGATCTTCTCCTTGGCAGGCGTGAGGTAGACGTTCTTGAAGTGCGGCCCAGGATCAGGCCAGACAAACTTGGTGCCAATCACCCCGCCCGCTCCCACCGTGGAAGCAAAATCTTGGCCGATGTCAATTTCATTGTCAGAGTTGGCAAAGCGAATTTTGGTCAGCTCGACGTGATCGCCGTAAACCGCCGCTTTGGGACCAAGCAGAGCTTTGTACATCTTGATGCGCCGCCGCACCTGAACCGAGCCCACGGGATCAGCCGTCACGGCCTGGTTCATATAAGGGAGCCAGGCAAAGTTGGGCGGTGCACCGCAGGGACAGATCTGCGTGACGCTGTAGGGTTTAAGCGCGCGCGACGTCTCAAAGATCGCCTGGATTACTTTGGGCATGGCCAGGATGGAATCCCGCGGCGACTTGTGATGGTGCCTGGGGTTGTAGCAGGGGGGCGCGGTAAAAACGCTGTCCATTTTGCTGCCATCATATCCCCAGTCACGGATAAACCGCTGCACCAGCCTGACGTAATATTCCTGAACTTCCGGCAACGCCGGACAAAGCGAGGCGACATCGCACACCGGGCTGATCAGGCGCGCGTGCTTGCCCTCTTTGTCGAGGATCAGCCAATCCGGGTGTTCCTGCGCCAGCTTCGAAGTGACCGGGTATTTCCAGCTCAGGTGCTCGCCCTGGCCGTCGTCTGCGGCGAGGGGCTGCCACCAAAGCTGAATATAGAATCCCTGCTTGTGGAATTCATCGGCCAACTTCTTGATCGCATCGCCGGGAAAGGTGTCCTGACGCGGCTCCCAGTCGCCGAAATCGTTGAACCAGCGATAGTCGAGTGTGGCCCATTTAATGCCGAATTCCTTCAGCTTGGGAATCGTCCCCAGCATCTCCTCCGGGGTAAAATTCTGCTCGTATCCCCAACCGCACCAACTGATGCTGTAAGCTTCCTTGCCCGGATTTGGGATGTCCCAGCCCTGGCGCTGAAGCGCCCGCGAATACATCCGCAGGGGCTTGTAGAAGTCGCCTTCGTAAATCGAGATAAAACTCTGCGGTAGTGAATAGGCCTCTCCGGGCTTCAGCGTGGTTGTCGGCGCGAGTTCCATTGAGGCCTCAATACGCTTGCCGCCGCCGACCTTTACCGGAAGCGAGAGCACCAGCGGCAGCAACTCCAGGTGGCCCATGCCAATTCCCACTCTGTCCGTCCAGAAAGCCATCACCGGAATCCCGCCGCCCATTCCTTTCGGCGTGGGCCCCCCCATCAGGTTCGGCTGGGAAAACTTTTCCGGAATTTCCTTGATGATATTCTCGCCCCACTTATAACTCGAACCCTGGAAGGACCACATGCGGTAGGGCGGCACTCGATGGTCAATGAGTGAAGCGTTCAGCCGGCGGCGGTTGGCTACGATACGGTCGATCACGAGTTCCCTGCCGGTCATGTTTTTGTAGGTTTCCGTTACCATGGCCAGGTTTGGAAAGTCATCGTAAATTTCCACCGCCAGAGTCTTCTCGATTCCTTCCGGACTCCGGGCCGGCATCTCAATGCGCTTTCCCATGAGTCCGATCTTGCCGTTGGCATCTGTGATGATCGACTGCCCGAAATCAAACTTAAAGTCGGAGGTCCGCTTGCCGCCGCCCACAAGATAGCCAGCCGAACCGCTGGCCCCGAAAGCGGGATCGTCGAGCGTCAACTTTCCGTTCTGCGTTCGGAGAAAAGCCTGAACGTATCCGGTGGGAAGAACATGGAATTCGGCTGTGGGGGTTTGAAGGACGACCGGCCCGCCCTTGTTTACTCCGATGTTGACGGCCGAAATTGTCCCAGCGTGATTGTGTGGCGGGGAACCACTCTTGCATCCCACCAGACCCGCCACCAGCGCAATGCCGGTCTGCCCCAGCCACTGCCTTCTGTTCATCACCACCCTCTTTTTATTCCGCTCACACGGTGAATTGCACATTATACAGCCTCGGGCCGTTCGGGGCGTCCAGACGGAGAGATCGGTGGTAGCTCAGTTTGCCGCCGCCACAACCTTCAGGCAGGCATTTTCAAACCGCGCCGGGTCCGGCACTCAGCGTTACGAAGCCCAGCTGGAAGGTTACCATCAAATCGGCTGGCCCTGATCTGCATCAATAGAGCAAGCGATTAGATCAGGATGGACATACAATGTGAATCCGTGTGTAGTTCTGAAGGCATGCAGCAATCCGCCACGTTCAGATTGCGTGGCTGGGTGCCGATCGAGATGAACAGCGATTGAATTTTTTATTCCGGACGGGAATTCTTATCGTGGTTTCATGACCCCACTGGACTGAAGGCAGCGACGCCACCAGATGGTCTTGAAACATCGCGGTCTTCTGAAGGCGCTGTCCCCGTCCTGAGCAAGGGACCACGTTTCCGCTGGATGCTGTTAGAGAGTTGCTAAATCTGCTGCCCGAACGTTGCCGAGATCCCTCCCGCGGGAGTGGGGTTCGTTCGCGCCGCCACGGTATCCACGCCGAAATTGCGAATCTTGTATTGCAGTGCTCTGACGCTGATGTGCAGGAGGCGTGCGGCTTCAGTCCGGTTGCCGCCTGTCAGCGAGAGCGCCCGAGCGATTGCCGCGCGTTCCGCTCCCTCTTTTAGGCGACGGACCTTCTGCTTCAGATCGCCAGGTTGCAGTTCCGCGCCATTGTTGACCAGGGTTTCTGGCTGGACAGCTGTGCCGCCGTACAGGCTTCCATCCTGTTGTATTTGTCTGAGAGCCTGCGACTCGTCTCCGATAATCAAATAGCGGCGAACAAAATTCTCCAATTCGCGGATGTTCCCTGGCCATGCGTAATCCATCGAAGCATCCAGAAGCGTCTTGGAAATGGGCAACGGTGAACGATCAATTTGCTCTGACCAGAATGCGATAAAGTGGTCGAGGAGCGCCGGGATGTCTTCCCGCCTGTCCCTCAAGGGTGGCAGACAGATCGTGTAGACGTTCAGGCGATAGTAAAGATCGCGACGGAATGTTCCCGATGCAATCGCCTGAGTTATCCTGGCGTTGGTGGCGGCGATGACTCTGACGTCCACTTGAGTTGGAGTGAAACTGCCCAGCCGCGAAAATTCGCCGTCCTGCAGCACATGCAGGAGCTTTGCCTGGAGTCCAATCGGCATCTCGGCAATCTCATCCAGCAGAATTGTCCCGCGGTGGCAAGCTTCAAACTTGCCTGCCTTAGCCTTTGTTGCGCCGGTAAAAGCGCCTGCCTCATAACCGAAAAGCTCGCTTTCGAGAAGCTCAGAGGGCAAGGCTGCGCAGTTGATCTTCATAAATCTCTGGGCAGAACGGCATGACAATTCGTGAATCATGCTTGCAACAACGCCCTTTCCGGTCCCGCTTTCACCCAGGAGCAATACAGGAATATCAAAATCTGCGATCTGACGAATCTGCCGGCGGATATCCCTCATCACTGGACTGACAGCGACGAAGCCAGCCTCCGCCTTTCCTGCTCCGGCTTGTGTGTGAGATCCGGAATCTCTTCCTTTGCCTACCAAACCATCCAGAGATTTCACTGTGTTAGTCAAACTGCCCCTCCTCTCAACTTCCCGCCTGTTTGGGATCACCTTAACCGGTGGTTGCTTTCTTTTCCCACCGTGCGGTCAAGGAGTCCCGCACTTTCACGTACTGCATCTTTAAGACACATGATATGTGCACGGAAATACATCCACAATTGGGCAATTACAGGAATTGTTACGGGGAAACACCGCAAACATGTGGGGGAATACCCTGCATAGGAGGCGTAAAGTTCCTAGGGCTGCACAAGTCCTCGCCGGATGGCGTATCGAACCAGATCGGCCACACTGTGCATGTTGAGCTTGTGCATGATGTTGCTTCGGTGGGAATCCGCTGTTTTGACACTGACGCTAAGAGATGCCGCGATCTCTTTGGTGGTCTTGCCTTCGGCCACGAGTTGGAGGACCTGGAGCTCGCGGCGGGTCAGTGATTCGCTTCCGCTGGCGCTCTGCTGAAGATAGGCCTCTACAACAGTCTGGGATATTCCCGGACTCAGATACATCCTACCCTCAAGAACCTCGTGGATCGCCTCAACCAGTTCTCCCGACGCACGCGACTTGAGGACGTAGCCACGTGCTCCGGATCTCAAGGCTTCCAGAATGTACCGGTTTTCGGTGTGAACGGTCAACAGGATGAGTTTTGCAGAAGGGACAGACCTCCGGATCTCGGCCGCCGCCTCAATACCGGTCATGACAGGCATCCCGATGTCCAGCACAACCAGATCGGGTTGCAGTTCCACCGCCCACGAAACGGCTTCTCGACCATCCGAGGCTTCCCCAACGATATCGAAACCTTCGCGATCCAGAATTGTCCTCAGGCCTTGCCGCACAATTTGATGGTCGTCGGCCACCAGAATCCTGACAGGCTGGGCAGCCTTTTTCGGATACTGAGAGGGCAACCCGGCTTGTCTCGCAATGCTGATAACCATGCCTTCCGCCCGTAAACCCATGCAGTTTCCCCGCTCCATACGCCAAAATGAGGCAGCGCAAATAGTGTCTGTCCTTGGAAGACACTTCCAAGCTAGCGATAACCTACAGAGAAGGCAATCCGTGGAAATACCCAAAACCCCGCAGGTAAATTACTGAGTGGAGGGCTAAAAGTTGTGCGAACCGCACCAGGTATGGCGAAGGAGCCATGCAGCAATTTCGGCCCTGTGCAGCCATGCCCCAAGATGACACTTTCCACGAGAGGAGGGAAGGGGGGCATCATTTGCCCCCCTTGGGTGGAGGAAAACAGTTCGGAAGGTCAACATGGTGTGACGACTAAGTTCTTTGCCCAAAGACTGTTAGCGAGCCCAGCAAGGCCCTCGCCATTTGAGAATCTGCCCGACATGGAAGCGCAGACGTGGGAAAGCAAGTGCTTGGCAGTCAGAGGCTCGAATACCCACGCCTTGCCAGACGTTAGATATACGGAGCAAGATCCCTGCCAAATGACGCTTATGTAACTATCTGATTAGAGGGATTTTATTTTAGGAACCAGAAAAGATCGTCTGGAAAGAACTACGCTCCGCAGGCAGGTTTTTCGCATTCCATTCGGCGCAGATGCTCGATCAGACACAGGCCAGCCAAGGGAAGATAAAGGCAAAACCGGCGCCCAAGAGTTCCGCTTGATTTTCGCTTTTTATTCGCCTATTATCGCCTTGTAGAAAGATCCGTGGAACGAGCATCGGCAATGAAATCAACTCTCCTCCATAGCACACAAGGTGAATTTTACGAATCACTTAAACGTGATTTTCGTGATAACTCGCAAGAAATCCTGTTCAAAAACAACTCTGCCGGTTCACTTTCGACCGCAATCCAAATGCTTCCTTCAAGATCGCCGCATCGAAAGACGCCATGGGTCTTTCCTGAACAAGGTATTGCAGTTTTTCACGGTCCCGGCAGCACCCCCAAATTGAGCCACTATTTTCTGCCGCGTCTTCTGCTCCAAGGCAAGCAAGTGCTCTTCCTTGATGGCGCCAACTCAGCCGATCCGCGGTTGCTGGCCCGGCTGGCACGCGAGCGCCGGGTTCCTTTTGAACGGTTCAACAGCCAGATTCAGATTGCGCGCGCTTTCACCTGCTTCCAGCTCACGGAACTGGTCGCGCGCGTGCCGCTCTTTCTTGAAAGCTTCCCTGCAGACATCCTGGTTGTAACAGCCTTACCGGATCTTTATTTCGACGAAGACGTTCGCGACTGGGATGCGGGCGTGGCCTTTGAGCAGGCGATCGGCAACCTCGGCCGCCTGGCCCGACAGCCCCTCAGCATCGCGATCTTCTCCGCTGCGATAACCTTTACGCCTTCCGCCGCCCGTAAAAACTTCTTTGTCCGAACCTGCCATGCGGCCAGCGAGGTGTGGCGCTTCAGCCTGGGTGAAGGCGGCCGATCCAATCTGGTATGCGAACGCGGCCCGACGAGCGCCAGCCTGGGTCTGGCGGCAACGCTTGCGGGGTGAGGTGAACCATGGGACGAACCATTGCCACATTCCGCAATCTGCTTGAACAGGAAATGCTGAACTGGGAACGTGTTTTCGGACGGGCGCTGCGCCGGGAAGAGCGCGCGCACTTCGAGGCCATGTTCAATCGTGTGCGGCTCTACATTCAAGCCTGCACGTACGAGTTTCCGGTCAACGCGATGGACGCCATCAACGTAGCCGTGGGCCTCGATCATGAAATCCGGCTGCGCTCAATTGAAGCGCGATTGGGGATTAACCTTGAAAATCAGTGGATGGATTCTCGATCTCTACCCTTCCCCGGCGGGGATGACATTGTGGCTGCTCCAGACGAACCAGAACCGACTTCGTCTGATTGACCCGTCGTTTCATCCGCGCTTTTACGTCCATGGGACAGAGTCGCGCTTGCGACAGTTGAGCCGGGCGTTAGCGTCGCGCGCGCATATTCGCTGTGCGTATGCCGAAAAATTCAGCATCTGGGACGGGCAGTCGATCCGGGTCCTGGAAGTCACCGTGTTTCATCCGGCGCAATTCGCGGCGCTGGCACGCTCCGTCCGCCGTTATGACACCCGGTTCACGCTTTACAACTCTGACCTGATGCTTGCAGCTATTTATTGCTGGGAAAAGAAGGCGTTTCCACTGGCGCGAGTGGATGTCGAAATCGCACGGCAGGACACCCCGATTATTCGCGCCATCGAATGCCGTGACGACGAATGGGCTCTCGACTACGAGTTGCCACCGCTACGGACGTTGCAATTGCGCCTGGAAGGGCTGGGCCAAGTCGACCCTCAGCATGGCCGGCGCGGCGCGCTGGTGGCAGAAATCGATGGCGAGCTGCAAATTCTCGAGGACTCGGACGAGCCCGTGGCTCGTGGTGTTGAGCGCCTGCTGCACGCACACGATCCCGACCTGATCGTCACCGAATGGGGCGATTCAACACTGCTCCCGGCTCTGATGCGGCAGGCGCAACGGCTGGGGTTTGCGCTCAGTCTCAATCGCGACCGGGCGCCCGTGGGGCACAGCCGCTCACGCAGTTACATGAGCTACGGGCGCATCCTTTACAAGGGAAGTTCGACCACGCTTTGCGGACGCCTTCACGTCGATCTTCGCAATTCTTTCATCGCGCACCAGTGCGAACTGGACGGCCTGTGGGAACTGGTCCGCATCACCAAGCTCCCTGTGCAATACGCGGCCCGCACCACCACCGGCACCGGCATCTCTTACATGCAAATGGAGACGGCTTTCCGCGACGGCACGCTCATCCCGGCCCAGAAAGCCGAGCCTGAAACTCCCAAACATCCGGACGAACTGCTGCTGGCCGACCGTGGCGGTCTGGTCTTTCCGCCGCGCCTGGGATTCTTTGAGAATGTCGCTGAACTCGATTTTTCGAGCGAATATCCCAACATCATGGCGCGCTTCAACGTTTCACCTGAGACCGTCAACTGCCGCTGCTGTCCGGATGCGCCCCGCGTCCCGGAGCTGGGCTATCGCGTTTGCCAGCGGCGCCGCGGCATCACCAGCCGCGTGGTGGAACGGCTGATCGCAAAACGTCAGCAGTACAAGCAGCGGTTGCAAGCCGCCGAGGAAATTCAGAGCTTACCCGGGCAATTTCCGGTTCCAGCAGAGAATGCGGCCAGCTACAGCCTGCGGCGATCGGCGCTGAAGTGGCTGTTGGTCTGCTGTTTCGGCTATACGGGCTACAAGAACGCGCGCTTTGGCAAAATCGAAGCGCACGAAGCCATCAACGCACTGGCGCGGGAGAAGCTTCTGGTAGCAAAAGAAACCGCTGAGCTAAAAGGTTACCGCGTTCTGCATGCGCTGGTCGATTCACTTTACGTCCAGCGGCAGGGCGCCACGCGCGAGGATTACGAGCAGCTGGCACAGGAGATCGAACGGCTCACCAGCCTGCCGTTGGCGCTTGAAGCAGTCTATCGCTACGTGGTTTTTCTGCCCTCCCGGCAAAACGCTGAGATCCCGGTGCCAAATCGTTTTTTTGCTGTGGCGGAAAATGGCGAGTTGAAGATTCGCGGGCTTGAGTGCCGTCGGCATGACACACCCCCCATCGTTTCGCGCATGCAGCATGAGATTCTAGAGATTCTGGCCGAGGCCGACAATTTTGAAAGTTACCGCATCAAGCTCGAAGAAGCCCGCCGGATTCGCGACCGCTATCTCGACCGCCTGGCAGACGGAAGTACGGATGTGGAAGAACTGATCATCAGCAAGCGCCTGACACGGGCGCCGGAAGCCTACCGGAAAGACACAGCCACGGCCATCGTCGCCCGGCAATTGGACCGCTCAGGAGTCAGGCTGCGTCCGGGGGAAACCATCGAGTATATTGTGACGGATGCCGGCTCCAAATTCCCTGACGACCGCTTCCGCGCCTTTACGCTGTGGGAAGCCTGGCGCGGCTACGACGTCGTCCAGTACCAGCAGGCCATGCGGGAAGCCTTCAAACCCTTCGAACATTTTGCCCCAACCCAGACGAGCTCGCCATGCCCTCAGGTCAGCCGCAGCCGAGCAATCAGCGTTATCTCCTGCGAGAAAATGGTACGGATCACCACTGGCACGCTCTTCCTTAACTGATCGTTCCAGATACCAACTGGTAAACCATTGCTTGCGACTGAGGGGGAATTGTGATAAAAGTCTAATCAAGTGGGGGGAGGAAAGGGACGAAGGCCTCTTGGGACATGTTTTGTCCACAAAGGCGGCTTAATTGGGAGCAAGACCGGCATTTAACAGGCCCACAGGGGAACGGCGCTTTTCCACCTCATCCGATGGTCCGCACGCTAACGGCGGCAGCGGTGATAAAAAACAACCCAAGGGCACGTCCGCAGGACCGCAGTTCAACCTGCTGAGTTCATCACCGGAAGACCGCAAGCGCCGCTGGCTGGTAGTGGGCCTTAGCCCCGTTTTCGAAGCCTTCGCAGTGGCAATCATGCTTTGGGCGCTAATGAGCCTGCCGCCCAAGCCTGTTACGCAGATGGCAAGAGAAGAGGTACTCTACTTCCATCTGGCCCACTCCGCAGCCGTCAAAGAACCGCCCAGGCTCCTGGAGCGCCCGGGCCTACCACATATCCCAGCAACACCTGTCTTGCCGAGCATACACCAGGAAAAGATTCAAAAGCCGGTGATCACGCATCTCAAGGTTCCGGAAATCCCGCGGCCCAAGATTCAGCTTCCTGAAACACCGCCTATGCCTAAGCCCGCAGAAACTTTTTCTACCTCCAAGGTGTATCAACAGACTCCCAAGCAGCAGAGGGCAATGGTGCACATGGGCAGGTTCACGCCTGCCGCAAAGGCGCATCGCCAGCAACAGATCGCCATGATTCATACGGGCTCGTTCGATCCCGGCAGCATGGCCAAAGGAACCATCAATCGCCCGTTACGCAAGGTGCAAACAGGTGGTTTTGGAGCCAGAAATGGAATCCCCAACAATCCCTCAGCCGACAGCCACACCCGCGTCGCCCAGCTAGGATCCTTCGATTTGCCCATAGGGCCAGGCCACGGAAACGGAACCGGCGGAGCACAGGGTGTTCGAGGGACGGTTGCCAGCGCGGGATTCGGCAATGGCATTGGCGAGGCTACGGGAAACCGCCCGAGCGCCGCTGCTCCGCAGACCGTGCACGAGGCAGGCTTCGGCACCGTGATTGCTGAAAAAAGAGCTTCCCAAATCCACTCCGCAGCGCAGGAAGCAGCGTTTAAGCCGGTCGTCATTCTCTCAAAGCCCAACCCGGTCTACCCGCCCGAGGCACGGCGCGAGCACATTCAAGGCCAGGTCATCCTTAGCGTTCTCTTCGGAGCCTCGGGGAATTTGCGCGTGCTGAAGGTAGAACACGGGCTCGGCCACGGCATGGACGCAGCGGCGATCCGGGCAGCTGAGCAGATCAAATTCAAGCCGGCCGAGCGCAACGGCCGGCCGGTTGATTCCACCGCAACGGTACACATCATCTTTCAGCTCGCTTATTGACCGATCAGAGAGGGGAAAAGCATGAAGGCACTCAGGCAAGTCGCGATCGCGGTACTGCTGACGGTTCTGGCAGCGGCAGCACCTCTATCCGCACAGGAACCGGCACAACCATCCGGCGTCGTCCGACAGGTGCTGGAGAAGATCGTTACCCAGGAAAGACAACTGGTCAAAACATTCAGTCAATACAGCCCCCGCGTTGAGACCTACATCCAGGAAATACACATGGACAAGAATGGCAAGAAGAGGATCGTCGGCGACGACTATTTTCTGGGGCGCCTGGAAGTCAAGAACGGCCTGGTTGAAAGCTCTTTTTTGCCATCGCACGGGTTTACTTTGGGTGGCCTTATGAGCAAAGTGCTCCTTTATGGACCCATCCTTCACATGATTTCCTTCCAGCTCAAGCCGGGAACTTTTGCCTATCCCATCTTTCTCGATCCGCAGGATTTTGACCTGCAGCACTACCAATTTGAGTTTGTGGGGCGCGTATTTCTGGGCCAGGTTCGCTGCCTGGTGTTTGACGTCAGGCCTCGTCCAAACGCCGGGAAAGGTCTGTTCGAAGGCCGCATCTGGGTGGAGGACCAGGGGTATCACATTGTCCGCTTCAACGGAGTTTACGGGCGGCACAGCAACTTCAACTTCCACTTTGACAGTTGGCGGGAAAATCTTCAGCCGGGGCTTTGGCTGCCCGTTTACGTTTACAGCGAAGAGACTAACCTTGCCAAGTACGGCGTGCCCCAACTGGGCTTCAGGTCGCAGACTCGTCTTTGGGGGTACATCCTCAAGACAACCACTCCCAACCAGGAGCTGACGCGAATCCTCGTGGATGCCAAGACGCCGGTCGAGGACGCTAGCACCACTTCGCATGACAATTCACCGCTCCAGAGCGAGCGTGACTGGCGGCACGAGGCCGAGGAAAACGTCCTGAACCGCCTGCAGAAGGGCGGTCTGCTGGCTCCGCCGGGACCAGTGGACAAGGTGCTCGAAACGGTTGTCAACAATCTTATCGTCACCAACCACCTGGACAACCTGCCTCCGGTTCACTGCCGCGTTATGCTGACCTATCCGCTGGAATCCTTCAACATTGGCGACACCATCGTGCTGAGCAAAGGCCTGATCGACGTGCTGCCGGATGAAGCCAGCCTGGCCATGATCCTGGCGCATGAACTGGCGCACATCGTGCTCGGCGATACCATCAACACCAAGTACGCTTTTTATGACCGCATGATGATATCCGATACCCAACTCCTGAAGAAGTTCGACTTTGCCCACAGCAAGCAGGACGAAGAAGCCGCCGATTCGGAAGCCATCAAGTTGCTTGAAAACTCTCCCTACAAGAACAAACTGGGCAAGGCCGGACTATTCCTGGAAGCGATGGCAGAGATCGCGCCGGAGACGCCCAACCTGTTCGGCGCGCATCTGGGCAACCGCCTGATTGATAAGAAACACCAGATCCAGATGGCCGAACTGTTGCAGGGCGCTCCAAAACTGGAACCCAATTCCCTTAAGCAGATTGCTGCGCTGCCGCTCGGCGCTCGCATCAAGGTGAATGCCTGGAACGACCAGATCAGTTTGATGAAATCCAAACCGGTCAATCTGATCACAGCCAAGGATAAAATGCCTTTCGAGGTGACGCCGCTGATCCCCTACCTGACCCGGTATCACGCCAAAGCGGTGCAGCAACAGGCGCAGCGCTAGCCTCGACCATCCCGATTCGAACAGCGATCTTCGTTTCACTGGCGGTCAGGGTCTGGCTGACAGTAGCTGCGGCATCGTCTGCACCGGGGTTCACCAATCCCTGATGATAGATTCCGCAAAGGCTATAACGCAGCACGGTGTGCTGAAGCGAATGACATCAGAATGGTTGAAGGGTAGTCGAACGCGACGAAATCGCGTACGGCCCGACATTTGTCCTTGCCAACATTGTCCGCGCCGGCGAGAAAGAACATCAGTTGTGCCGGTTTGATGAACATCAGTGGGTGTAAATAAGGAAGAGCGAGCGCACGTCTGCGAGGTTGCCTGACTCAGCAGTGCAGCCTGGGAGTCGAATTGCCCGGCGCGAATGAATTCAGGCCAAGGGATTCTCTCCTGCGCCGTCAGCGGGAGTGAGAAGGGCAGAGGACCGGGCGTGTTTGGTGTCGGGCCGGACCGATTCAATCACCAGGTAAAGCTTATCGGCGCTGTTGACTTTGCCCGCCACGCAGTAGGCCTGGCCAGGCACAAGATGGTGGGCTTGGGTGAAGTCGTGCAGCCGATAGACGCGCTGCGTGTCGCGGTCCAGCAGCAGCAACACCGCGCACGATCGGTACTCCTTCCGTGAGAGCAAGAACAGATGATTGGCGCTGAAGTTGAACATAGGTGAAAAATGGGAAGGGGCTCGCCCCGATCAGATCGGGGCGAGCGGGTCCCTGTCCCGTCGGCAGCGCCGTTGTGGGGTTACCCGCGGGACTCCTCCCGGCAGGCGATCATCACAGCGCGGCGCCTGAGAAGAACCCGCCCGATCAGGCCGCCGAGGGCGGCGGGTCCTTCTGAGCTTTGCGAAGGCTTTCTCCCCCCAGCAGAAAGATCTCGGAGTTTTCCACCAGCCGGTCGGCGATGGCGGCGGCGATGGTGGTGTTGTGCAGAATATTGCCCCATTCGGAGAACGCGGTATTCGTTGTAATCAGCGTGCTCCGCTTGCGGGCGTGCCGGGTGGAGATGACTTGGTAGAAAAGATTCGAGGTTTCCTGGTCGAGCGCCAGATAGCCCAGCTCGTCAATCAATAAAAAAGGCGGTTCGGTGTAAGTCTTGAGCTTGCGCACCAGGGAATGATCGACCTGGGAAGCGAGCAGTTGATTGAGCATGTCCATGGCGGTGGTGAACAGGACGCGCACGTTGGCCTGGCAAGCGCGCCAGCCAAGGATGTGCGCCAAGAAGGTTTTACCGACGCCGGGATTGCCGATGATGACGATGCTGGTGCCTTGCTTTAAGAAGTCGAGGTCGAGCAGGCGAAGGATGCGGTTCTTGGCCTGCTGACGCGATTTGTGGTGGGCGAAGCGGAACTGGTCGAGCACGGGCTGAGCGGGAAGATGCGAGAGCTTAAAACGGCGCTCGATCGAACGCTGACGGCGGGCTTCCAGTTCCAGGTCCGCGAAGCGTTCGAGAGCGGCCGCGAAGCTAAGATTCTCCTTCGCCGCCTGAGCCGTCACCGTTTCCAGGTTCTCGGCCATCGTGGTCAGGGTCAGGTGGCGCAGTTTCTCTTCCAGGGTCATCGCGAGATTCCTTTCGCGCCTCCAGGTTGAAGGCGTCATAGTCGAGCAAGTCGAGGGGGTCGGTCGCGAGCTGATTGAGCTTCGGATCACGAAGCTGCAAGGGCGGCTGCTGAGGGCGCGGCGGTGTGAGTTGGCGCAGCAGATGCGCGATGTAGTGGGCCCCGAAGGCGCGGGCGGCGAGAGCTGTTTCCAGTGCCGCCGCGACTTGTTCGGGACGGTAAGCCCGAACCAGATCCAGGAGTTCATGAAGCTCCCGCAACAGCGAGCGGCCCGCGTCGACCAAGCCACGAAGATACGCTTCCACGGTGGCTTCCGGACACACGCCTCGTAGCAAGGCGACCAGCCGCTGTTGCGCCTGGGAACACCGGGCGGCGGGGCGCGCCGCGAGCAGCTCTCGCTCGAAATGCTCGGCGCCGAACGTCTGGCCGCGCCGGAAGGATCGCGCGTAGCGGACGATCTCGCTGCCCTCCGGAGCAAAGAGTGTGACGGAAGACGCATCCGCTTTGGCGATCAGACGTTGCCCGACGAAGCGGGCCGGAGCGCAGTAGTGGTTCGAGTCGAAATGCCAGCGCAGGTCTTTGTGGACGAAGACTTCGGCCGTGTCGCGGTAATCGGGCGCGAGTGCCGGCAGCGGCCGCAGGCAGTCGGGCCGGAAGCGATCCAAAGGGCGCTGGCGGGTTTCCCGATGCAGGCGCGCGTTGGCGGTTTCGGCCAGCCACCGGCGCACCTGGCCGTTCACATCGGTGAGGTCCCGAAAGGATCGCAGCGGCCAGAAGTTCGAGCGCAGGTAGCCAATCGCGGCTTCGACTTTTCCCTTTTCCCAGGCCGCCCGCGGGTTGCAGGCGCGCGGATAGAATCCGTACTCGCGGGCGAAGGCCAGGAAGCGCGGGTTGAAACGCACCAGGCGGCCGTCGTGTTCGGCGACGACGGTCAGTAGATTGTCGTACCAACATTCTCTGGCGACGCCGCCCAGGATGGCGAAGGCATGCTGATGCGCGCGTACGAAGGTCTCGAAGCTCTGCGAATGGGTGAACTCGACATAGAGCATCCGGCTGTGCGCTTCAATCAAGGCGAAGGCGTAGAGCTTGCGTTTGTCGCCTTGATAGTCGAGCGCTCCGAAGTGGCCCCAATCAATCGCGAACCGTTCGCCGGCCGCCGGTTCCATGCGCACGAAGGCGCGCGGGGCGGAGCCCGACGCTCGCACTTGCTTGAGATAATCGCGGAAGATGCTGTGGCCGCCTGCGAAGCCCGCCGCTCGCAGACGGTCAAGGACGACGACGCCCGGAGCGCGCGGGTCCTGTTCGAGCAGGTCGGCAATGAGCGGCTTAAAGCGATCGAGCTTCGACGGGCGAGGGCGGCGGATCGGCGCGGGCACCGGCGTTTGGAGATACTTCTTGACGGTGCGGGTGTCCATGCGAAGCTCGCGAGCGATGCGTCGCATGGACCAATGTTCGCCCGAGGCCAGCCGGTGTATTTCGTTGATCTGATCCGTTCTCAGCATGCCTCGCTTATAAACCGCCGCCCGGTCGAACACCAGAGGGTTGTTCTTTACAAGCAGTGGCTCCTACCGCCACGGGAAGCGCAGCAGGTTGAAAAATCAAGAGTTGGGAGCGAGCTAAGTTGTTCTTTACAAGCTCGTCGGCCACCGGGCCCACCAGCCAAACGTCGGCAGGAGAATGCTTTAGGTCCAAAGCTAAGTTGTTCTTTACAAGATGCTGGAGACGACGGCCTTGGTCGCGCCGACGTTGCTGCTGGCGGTTGCGCTCGGCGGCCTTCGGGTGGGTGTACCAGTACTGCTTCTGGTAGCCGGGGTGTGCGTCCCGCCATTTTTTCCGACTGCGCATCACGGTATCAGCGTAGAGGGGATCGGACTGAATCTTGCTGCGATGATATTCGCGGCGGCGTTGCCGCTGGCAGGACGCTTGGCTGCAAATAGCTTGCTGAGGACGATAAGGAGAAGGGTGGAAAACTTGCTGGCAGTAACAACAACGGCGATCATTCATCAGGCGGCTCCGGGTCAGAATCGAAACCGTTCATTCTGACCGGAAGCGCCGTCGAACCCGACCGCAACAACGAAAAAAATCGGTTCCTATAGAATCTCTTTTAGAGTGGTACCACCTCCCCGCCAACGGGACTGTTGTCCATCAAACCGGCAGAACCGATGTTCTTTTTCACCGGCCCCGACATGCCAACATCGACAAGCGCGGAAGCTCATGCTGGAAATGAATTCGGGCTTGGCGGGTCCCTCTGGCAAGAAAAAAAGGACCAGCTGTCGGAAACCAGTTCGGAGCCACGCCCCACCTACTGCTGCTTGAGGCTCCCAGCAGAGAGGGCGGCAGCAACGAGTGGCCACCCTTCTGAGACGCTGGGGACGCTGGGTTTCCAGCCGGAAGCTTTCTTGAAACGGGCGTTGGAGACCCGCTGCGAGCGCGAGAGGTAGCTCCAGACGCCTCCGAAAGTGGCCTTGCCCAGCGCGCCCGGGACCCGGAACGGAGAGGGCACGTGGACGGCATCGGCAAGTGTCTGCATATAATCCTTGAAGCGGACGGGGTTTTCGTCAACTACGTTGTAGGTTGCGGCGGGAAGCTTGAGAGACGCCAGCACGGCGCTGCCAGCATCCGGGATATAGATGGAAGAGATGAAATTGGAGCCCGGCCCAGGCTGGACCAGAAGGCGCCGCCTCATCATGCTGATCATGTCGGTTGTCAGATTCGATTCGGCGCCGTAGAACCCGCCGAAGCGAAGAACGATTCCACGTCCCCCGGAACTTGAGAAGCGGGCCGCCTCCTTCTCGCCGTCGAGTGCGGAGCGCAGGATCTCGCTCTCGGCGTCATCGGTGGGAGCGTCTTCAGTGATCCACTGCGTCCCGCCGTCCGCGTAAACGAAGGTAACGGATTCGTGAATGTAGACCTGCACTCCTTCCGCCAGGGCCGCGTCCACAAGGATGCGCGCGCCCTCGGTCCGCAGGAGGTTGGTTTCCTGCCAAGCGGCATGTTCACGCATTTTCGCAATAGGCGGGATTTTGGTGGTCAGCCGCAGGAGCGCCTCTGACCCGGCAACCGCCTGGCGCACCTCCTTCGGGTCAAAAAGATCCAATTGGACCGGCTCGGCTCCAAGGCTTCTAACAATCTCAGCCTTTTCGTCGCCTCGGGCTGTGGCGCGAACCACGTGCCCTGCCCCGACTAGAGCCTTCAACGTTGCACGTCCCAGAACTCCCGTTCCGCCAGCGACAAAGATTTTCATGGTACCCTCCAGTCTGTTGGCCCCTCACGGCACTTGAAAAATCGTTTGCTCAGGGAAGCCAGGACGCGCAGCCCCTGACAGGCTCCAGTTTCCCTCTGGATTAATGGTACGAGCCGCCAAGCCATAAAACAAGCGCCCAGCGCCGCGCCGACGACATAAGGTTGCGGTTAATCGTAAGGCCTGCATGCATTGATAACCCGCTTGATACTTGGCCGTAGAAAAGATGTAAGCACTTCGGTGGATTATGGGTTTCAGCTTCCAGGGAACCGCTGGGGCAGCCACTGGGGCCTGATGATATCCGATCAGGTCGGCTTTGCCGCCGGCTTCGGAATGGCAGGTCTCCGATTTACTCTTTCGGTACCCCGTCAAAAAAGGATTCATCATTGTCGGCCTGTGGCGTATTGATCATAGGCGCAGCCTGGAGTGTTAGCAGATGGCCAGGCTGCGCGCCGTCAGGCGGAAGACCTCACGGGCTTTCAGTCCGATATTGCATATCAGCGCTTCATCTAAGGGGCCGAAGCAATTGATTCCGAAATAGAGAACGAAAAGCGCGCCGGAGACCGCCCATCCCTGCTAGCTGGAACTTGCAGCAACAAGTGAAAGTGCCAGAACAACAGAAGCCCTGACAGGGCCGAGAGTCCCAATTCACGAGAAAACGGGGCAGCCGCCCAAACGTGGCGCCCGCAACGCACAGGGTCAGGCCAAACGCCTTCATCGGACACTCTTCCACAAGTGCGCGGAGGCTGGCGGTGCTGACCAGCCTCTTTGCATCAAACCAGAAAGTCCATTTCAAGACACTGGCTTGATTTCGCGAACCCAGATGTCGCGATACCGCACCGCATTGTGATGGTCCTGAAGCCGCAGTGGGCCAACGCTGCCCAGGTCCGGGTTGTAGCGTGGAATGTCGTGCTCGGTCCCACCGTAGATTTCCGAGTGGTTCTGCACCAGCACGCCGTTCTGGAAGACCGTTACGTAAGGTGGTATTTGAACCTTGCCCCCCTGCCAGACGGCCGGGGTAAAGACGATGTCGTAGGTCTGCCACTCTCCGGGCGGGCGGCACGCGTTCACCAGAGGCGGATGTTCTCCATACACGGCGCCAGCCTGGCCGTCGGGATAAGTGATGTTGTGGAAACTGTCGAGCACCTGGATTTCGTAGAAGTTTTGCAGGAAGACGCCGCTGTTACCACGTCCCTGGCTGGTTCCGTGTGGCGGGGTCGGCTCACTCCACTCGAGATGAAGCTGGATGGGGCCGAATTTTTCTTTGGTTTCGATGTCACCGGTGCCAGGGACCACCTGGAAATAGCCGTCCTCAACTTTCCATGGGGCAGGCCCACCCTTCGTCGACTGCCACTTTGAAAGGTCCTTGCCATCGAATAAGACGATGGCGTCTGAGGGCGGCTTGCCTGGAGTCTGCTGGGTACTGAATGTGCCGGGAGTGACGATGGGCGGCTGCGGACGGTCCATTTGGTGCACACGCCACTTGCCACCCGGCAACATCGGTACGCTTTCCTTTGCGCTGGATTGTCTCTGAGGCTGGACGTTGGTGTGGCTCTGGCAACCAATCAGTCCGGCACCGGCAATGGCAATAGAAAACGCAAGAAGGACGATCGAGATCCTCTTCATCGTTGAACGCTCCTTAAAGTTGTGGGTTGCGACGACTACGGGAGGTATTTTTACCACGATTAGAGAAGAAAATCAGGTGTTGTTTTGAATGGATGGCGAAAAACAGGATCGTCCAAGAGTCACGGGCTGGGGAGCAGCGCTCCCCCGAGGCCATGGCTACCGGTTGCGAGCCAACTCCTGAAGCTTGGGATAAAGTAATTCCACCTGGTGGCGGGTTTCTTCGAGGCTGCCGGTGCAATCGATCACAAAATCGGCGCGGCGGCGCTTTTCTTCTGCGGACATTTGGCTGGCGATGCGCTGCTCAGCTTCCTTACGGCTGATGCCTTTCTTGACCGTGAGCCTCTCGATCTGCTGCTCGGGACGGCACCAGGCCACAATCATCTTGGTGAAACGGCCGCCGATACCGGACTCATAAATCAGCGCGGCATCCACGATGACGACAGCCTGCGGATCCCGAGCGTTGTATTCCAGGGCGAACTGCTCGACGCGGTCAATGATGCGACGGTGGGTGATGCGGTTCAGTTGTTGGAGCTTTGCAGGATCGTTGAAAACCAGGGCCCCAAGCCTCCTCCGATCTATCCGACCGGCGGAGTCGAGAATTTCGCGGCCGAAGACGGCAACCACTTCAGGAAATGCAGGGGAGGACGGGAGCAGCAACTCGTGGCCGATCCTGTCAGCATCAATGATGTACGCTCCGAGCTTCTGGAACAGCGCCGCAACGGTGCTTTTGCCGGAGGCGATGCCGCCTGTCAGTCCAAAATAACGCGCGGAAAAAGTCATGAGTTCCCGGGTAAGGTGAATCCCGATAAGAGCGGGTGATTCAGATCAACTATGCCTTGGCTGCGGCTCGCATTCCCCGACGAAGCTTCGCGGCCAGAACGGTGTTGGACATCAGCATGGCGATGGTCAGTGGACCGACACCTCCAGGAACCGGTGTAAAAGCGCCGGCTATTTCGCGAGCGTCTTCCGGTTGAACATCGCCTACCAGCGCCCAGCCTTTCGTCTTCAGCTTTGCCAGAGCCGCCGTTGGATCGTGATAAATTCGTCTCACCTCTTCTTCCTTGGTCAGGCGGTTGATACCCACGTCGATGACCGTGGCACCAGGCTTGATGAAATCGCCCGTGATGAAAGCTGGTTTGCCCATGGCGGTCACCAGGATGTCGCCTTCGCGCGCGATCGCGGGCAAATTCTGTGTTTCCAGATGGCAAATGGTAACGGTAGCGTGGTTGTGGAGCAGCAGCATGGCGACGGGCTTGCCCACAATGTCACTGTGCCCGATCACCACCGCGCGCGCGCCCTTCATCACAATGCCGCTGCGGTGAAGAATCTCAATAATTCCCGCGGGCGTGCAGGGAACCAGACCTGGACGGCCTCGAACCAGATTGCCGACGTTCATCGGATGAAATCCGTCGACGTCTTTGGCGGGGCTGACTGCTTCAAGCACCAGCTTGGAATCAACCTGCGGCGGCAACGGAAGCTGAATAAGAATGCCATCAAGTTCGTCACGCGCGTTCAGGTCGTTTACCAGTCCTAACAGTCGTTCGGTGGTGGCGTCCGCCGGCCACTCGATCTTCTCGCTGTAAAGCCCCATCGATTCGCAGGTCTTCACTTTGTTCCGGACGTAAATCTGTGAGGCGGGATTCTCGCCCACCAGCACTGCTGCCAGCCCGGGTGTGACGCCAACTGCTTTCAACTCGCGGATCTGTTCTCCCAGCTCCCGCATGATTTCGTCACGGATTTTGTTGCCATTGAGAATGCGCGCGGCCACTTGGGCGCCTCCCTGACGCGGAACAAGCTGCCAGTTTAACACAATCGGCTGGGGCCGCCTGTCTCCGGCTGGGATCGGCGGAGACCGTTGGTGGGGGCAGCCGTGCCTGACCCCGCGCGCGACCGATTTGGAACGTGCTAACCTTTGGACTATAATGCTTTTGCGGTGCGCTTCGTGGCCCGCTTGTGTGCTTCCGGATGGTTGAGAATCCGGTGCGCAAATCCAAAGGAATGTTCATCGGATGGTGCATTGTGGACAACCCAACTATGACTTCAGAAATGGAAAAGCGTTCCGTGGAAGCAGCTAAGCCCGTGTACGGGATTGCGGAAATCATGAAGTTTCTGCCGCACCGCTACCCGTTCCTCCTCGTGGACCGAATCATTGAACTCGAGTCGGACAAGCGAATCGTGGGCCTGAAGAACGTGACGATCAACGAGCAGTTTTTCCAGGGACACTTTCCCGGCGCGCCGGTCATGCCCGGCGTGCTGATCATCGAGTCGATGGCGCAGGTGGCCGGCGTCCTGATCTATCGTGACCTGCCAGACAAGGAAAAGAAGCTGATCTATTTCACCGGCATCGAGAACGCCAAATTCAGGCGCCCTGTGCTGCCCGGCGACCAACTCCACGTGGAAATGCAGCTTCTGACCCGCCGCAACAATTTCGGCAAAATGCAGGGCCGCGCCACGGTGGACGGCAAAGTGGCGGCGGAGGCTGTGGTTCTGTTTGCGATCGTGGAGAGACCCGGTTCATGAAAGCCCACCCCACAGCGGTTATCCATCTCAAAGCCCGGCTTGCCTGCAGCGTCACGGTCGGCCCCTACGCGGTGATCGGGGAAGACGTGGAACTCGGCGAGGATTGCGAGGTGATGTCGCACGTTGTTCTGAAAGGACCGGCAAAATTCGGCAATGGAAACCGGATTTTTCCTGGCGCCTCGATTGGACAGGACCCTCAGGACGTCAAGTACAATGGCGCTCGGACGCATCTGGAAATTGGCGACGGCAATACGTTCAGGGAATTCGTTACCGTTCACCGGAGCACCTCGACTGACGGGGCAACGCGCATCGGGAGCCACAACCTGCTGATGGCTTACGTTCACATCGCTCATGACTGCCACCTCGGTGATCACATCATCATGTCCAATGGGGCCTCGCTGGCGGGGCACGTCGAGATCGGAGACTACGCGATTGTCGGGGCCTTCTGCGGCATTCACCAGTTCTGCCGCATCGGAGCTTACAGCTTCCTGGGCAGCTACACGATTGTGAACAAGGACATTCTTCCCTACTCGAAGACATCCGCCGACCGGCCAATGGGCGTTTACGGGGCAAACCGGCTGGGACTCGAACGCGTGGGCCTGCCAAAAGAAGACATCGACGAACTGCAGGCGGCTTTCCGGACGCTGTGCCGGTCCAAATTGAACACAACCCAGGCCATCCAGAAGCTGGAGACCGAAGGGATTAATTCCGCCCACGTCAAGGCGCTGGTTGATTTTATCAAGACCTCCGAGCGCGGGGTTGTAAAGTGAAAGACAAGGCCATTAAGAACGGATCTCTTGCCGCCTGCGAGAGCCTGCCTGCCCGTTCTGCGGGCGAGCGTTATGCAATCATCGCAGGTAATGGACGTTTCCCTTTCCTGGTACTTGAGGCGGCTCGCGACAGAGGGATCGAGCCGCTGGTGGTGGCGATCAAGGAAGAGGCTTTCCCAGAACTTGCCCGGAACGCCAGCGAAATTGAATGGCTGAGCCTGGGAGAGGTTGCGCGGCTGCTGGAACTGCTCAGCGCCCGGGGCATCAACAAGGTGGTGCTGGCGGGGCAGGTAAAGCATGTGCAGCTTTTCAGCTCCATCAAACCCGACGGCGTTGTTGAGCAGACCCTCAACGGGATGGAACGCAAGAATACGGATGCGCTGATTGGAGCCTTTGTTCGCATGCTGGAAAGCCGGGACATCGGAGTAGTGGATTCGACGCTGTTCCTAAAGCCCCTGCTGGCCGATGCGGGTCAGATGACTGAACGCGCGCCGGACCCTGGCGAACTCGCTGATATCGCATTCGGAAGGGAAATCGCCAGGAAGATTGCAGGGCTCGACATAGGGCAGACGATTGTCGTGGCTGATCGCGCCTGCGTGGCGATTGAGGCAATGGAAGGAACTGACGCAGCCATCGAACGGGCGGCAACACTGTGTAACGGGAAGCGCCTGGTTGTCGTCAAAGTCAGTAAGCCGCAGCAGGATATGCGGTTTGATGTGCCAGTGGTGGGCGTCAGGACGATCCGCGTGATGAGACGTTCGAATGCCCAGGCGCTGGCGGTCGACGCCGGCAGGACCTTGTTATTCGAACGGGAGCAGTTGATCGAGGAAGCGAATGAGGCCGGCATCGCCGTTATCGGAATGAAGGATTAATCATTGGCAGCTCGCAGGCGAGGTTTAGACCTGCGGGGGGACCGAGGGACGTATTTCCGAGTTGCAGAAAGTGTCTGTCGCCGTGATTGGCGTTGGTGAACACGGCAAGCGGCATGCACACGCGCTCAAGCGCATCAAAGGCGCGGAACTTGCCGGTGTCTACGACCAGAACAGGGAACGAGCTGACACATTGGCCGCCGAACTCGGGGTTAAGTCCTTTGGCAGCCTGGAAGAGACCCTTGGCGGGGCGCAGGCTGTCAGCATCGTGATTCCTACGACGGACCATGCGGCCGTGGCACGGCTGGCTCTGGAAGCGGGAATTGATGTTTTGCTTGAAAAGCCGATTACGCGTACACTAGATGAAGCCGATGATTTGATCGATCTTGCAGGCTGTACGGGGCGCATTCTTCAGGTAGGTCATCTCGAACGTTTCAACCCCGGAGTGGTCGCCGCCAAGGCTATTACGCGCCAGCCCCTTTTCTTTGAGATCCATCGGTTGGGAGTGTTTAGCCCCCGCAGCCTGGACGTGGACGTGGTATTTGACCTCATGATCCATGATCTCGACTTAGTCCTCTGGATGACTGGCGCTGAGGCTCGCGAGGTACGCGCCGTGGGCTTACCGGTGCTGACCGACCGGGTCGACATCGCCAACGCTCGCGTCGAATTTGAAAACGGGGCAGTCGCAAACTTTACGGCGAGCCGTGTGAGTACCGAAAAGGTCAGGAAATTCCGCTATTTTCAGCCTGATGAATACATTTCGATCGATTTCTCCAGGCGTGACGCTCTGCTGCTGAATGTCGATCATGGAGGTACCGGCCCCAGCATCGCTTTCCGCAAGCTGGATGTTCAGAATAGGGATCCGCTGGAAGCCGAACTCGATTCCTTTATCGATTGCGTCAGGACAAGGCGCCCCCCCCTGGTTGGCGGGCGGGAAGGACGCCAGGCATTGGCATTAGCCGAGAAGGTCATGTTTTGCATCGAAGAACATGCAAGCCATGTAAACGTGCCTTTGACACGCTCGGCAGGTCACAGCGGCGAATTGTAATTCCGGCCCGGTTTTTGCCGGACCTCAAGGTTCGGATCTTCAGTTATGAGCATGCAACCCGAGTTTCGGCTCCTGGTTGACCTTGAGACGGAAGTCGCACGCTGGCGCCGCCGAACTTACTTCCTGGCTGCAGTTTTTCTCCAATTCCTGGGTATTCTTCTTCTGTTGTTTACGCCTCATCTTTTCGAGCGGTTAATAGGCGAGACAGCAGTTGTGGTTCACCCCAAGCCTAAACAGGAGGAAACGCTGCTCTATTTCCCGCCGGACCTGTTGCGTTCTCTGAAAAAGCCTCCAAAAACCAATATTCTTTCCAATAAGAACCGCATCGCGCAAGGCAAGTCACCCAAAGTCAATAAGAACGGGTTGCGCATGCCCTATATCCGCGGAAATAGCCGATTCCCTGATATTGCCGGCGGTCACCACGCTCCAGCGGCGCCACCCAGGCCGCCTGCTCCCAAGGAGATGGCCCAGGCTGCCAAACCCACACCCCCGGCCCCTCCGCCGCCAAAGAAGGAACCTAAGGAAGAGGCTCAGCTTCGATTAAATAACGTCAAGCCTCCTAACCTGAGTCGCGTCCCGAACATAAGAGTTCCAGTTTCTACTCCCGGTCAGGCTCTCCAGCAATCACTTCAGGCTGTCATCCAGAACCCCAACGGCCCGGGTTCCTATGGGCCGGGCAATTCTCCCGACCAGTTCCAGAATATCAATCCGAATTTCTCGACCGCAGGCCCCATCATCCTTTCTAACACGCGCGGAGTGAATTTCGGACCCTACCTGGCGCGCGTGGTCTACATTGTCAGGCAAAATTGGTACGCAATGATTCCGGAATCGGCGCGGTTGGGAGAAAAAGGACGTGTGGCCCTGGTATTCGAGATCATCAAGAATGGTTCGGTGCCCGAGCTTCGACTGCTGGCATCCTCGGGATCTGCAGCCCTGGACCGGGCTGCGCTGGCTTCCATTCGCGCTTCAAATCCCTTCCCGCCTCTCCCTCGGCAGTTTACGGGCAATCATCTGGTGCTGGAATTCATCTATTTCTACAACATGAGCATGGGCCAGAACTATTGAACGGCTTGAATGGGTCGGATAAAATCGAATTGGGCGGATCGCAGGGTCGGATAGCGAGTTCTTACGAAACGGCCCTTCGATTTCTCGCGACGTCTGAGCGAAGCGTCCCTATCATCGCCTAATGGAACGTCCTTCAAGGCTGCAATTGCTTGGTGCTTTCCTCTTGCTCGCCCTAATTTTGTGCATCTTACTTGGCAGGTATCTACACCTCGTATGGTTGATGCGATAGGCGGAGATTATCCTCTGATTGTCATCGCCGGACCGACGGCCGCCGGTAAGTCGGCGCTGGCCATCGCCCTGGCTGAGGGCCTGGGCGGCGAGGTGATCAATTACGATTCGGTGCAGTTCTATCGCGGCTTTGATATCGGCACGGGCAAAGTTCCGCCCGGCAGTCGCAAAGGCATTCCGCACCATCTTCTGGACTGCCTCGATCCCGCTCAGCCCTTTACAGCAGGGAATTTCCGCCGGGAAGCCGTGAAAGTGCTCCAGGAGATTCGCGGTCGCAAGAGTCTGCCTATCCTCACAGGAGGAACGGGACTTTACCTGCGAGCGCTTCTGATGGGATTGTTTGAGGGACCGCCCCGTTCGGAGGTATTGCGGGCGGAGTTGCGTTCCCTCGCGGAACGCCGTGGCCGCGAATTCGTCCATCGGCTGCTCGCGCGCCTCGACCCTGCTTCGGCCAGCCGCGTTGATCCGCACGACCTGCAGAAGGTGATCCGGGCGGTTGAGGTCTGCGTGCTTTCCAGGCAGGCGATTTCTGAATTGCAGGCAAGGGGTCGCGAGGGGTTGCTTGGGTACCGGTGCTTCAAAATCGGGCTTAACCCCGATCGCGATGGACTTTACGCCCGAATCAACCGCCGGACGCAGCAAATGTTTGACGCTGGGATTGAGGAAGAAACACGCCGCATGCTCATGCGGTCCGACGCTCCGTCAATCAAGGCCTTGGGTTCGCTGGGTTACCGGCAAGCTGCGGCTGCCTTGAGGGGAGAGATCACACGGGAAGAAGCGGTTCGTGACACGCAGACGGCTACGCGGCACTATGCCAAGCGGCAAATGACCTGGTTCCGGAAAGAACCGGGTATAAACTGGTTTTCAGGATTTGGCGACGATCCAAAGCTTCAGCGTGAAGTTTTTGACGCCGCCGGGGGCTGGTTGGCATCCAATTTAAGTCGAGCTTCCTCCTCGACAAAGACTGTATGCTTGTAGGTAGGAGGCAGTATGGGTCAAACTGCACCGATTGTAAACAGGATTGCTATGGAAAAACAACAAAACATACAGGATGGCTTCTTGAATTCTTTGCGCAAGGAAAAAGCGCTTGTCACCATTTATTTGATGAGTGGCGTTAAATTAACGGGGCGAATTCGCAGCTTCGATAAATTTGCGGTTATCCTGGACAGCAATGGCATGGAGCAACTGATTTTCAAACACGCCATTTCGACTGTACTTCTAAATCGGGCAAACCATGTCGCTGCTTCATCGGCATCACCGGGGGGTTAGTTGGATACTCGCCAGCAGCAAGTTTCTGAGAAGGCCTATCTGGTGGGATGGGTCCAGACACAACGAGGGAGAATCATTGCAGACTACGATCCCGAGGAAAGTCTGGAAGAATTGCACGAACTGGCTGCCAGTGCGGGAGCCCTAGTGGTTGGATCGGTGCTACAGCGGTCGCCGGAAGCTGACGCGGCCACTCTGGTGGGGCGCGGCAAGACCCACGAGATTTGCGCCGACGCCCGCGCCGCTCACGCCGACGTCATTATCTTCGACCACGACCTGACGCCGACACAACTTCGCAACCTGGAATCGGCGCTTCAATCCAAGGTTATTGACCGCACTCAACTGATCCTCGACATCTTTGCCCGGCGCGCGCGCAGCCGCGAAGGACAGTTACAGGTGGAACTCGCTCAGTTGACCTATCTCTTGCCCCGCTTGTCCGGCCACGGGACGCGCCTTTCGCGGCTCGGCGGCGGTATCGGAACAAGGGGGCCCGGCGAACAGCAACTGGAATTTGACCGGCGGCGGATTCGCGCTCGGATTCAACGACTGGAGCGGGGAATTGATAAGGTGCGCTCTGAGCGTTCCCTCCATCGCGCCCATCGGCGCGAACAGCGATTGTTTACCGTAGCCCTAGTGGGTTATACCAACGCAGGGAAATCAACCCTGTTCAATGCGCTGGCTCGTGCGCAGGTCTCAACTTCGAGCAGCCTTTTCGCGACCCTCGATCCCACCGTGCGCGCCATACAACTACCCTCTCATCGGCAAGTGCTTCTTTCCGACACGGTAGGCTTCATTCGCAAGCTGCCGCCTCACCTCGTGGCCGCCTTTCAGGCCACTCTCGAAGAACTCGAGGGGGCCAGTTTGCTGCTTCACGTGATGGACGCCTCTCATTCGCAATGGCATCAACATGAAGCTACGGTCGAGCGCCTGCTTGAAACCATGGGGCTCACCGCAACGCCCAGTCTCCTCGTTTGGAACAAGATCGACCTGCTGGACTCCGCTTCTCGAGCACGGCTGCCCAGTGGCCCCACACACGTGGCCATTTCTGCCGTTACGGGAGAAGGCTTCCCGGCTTTGCTCGAAGCTGTTGACCGGGCACTGGAGGAAGATCCTATCGTTGAAAGCGAGTTTGAATTCTCAGCCGGGGATGGTGAACGCTTAGCGCTCCTTCATCGGGCCGGCAACGTCATTTCCACTCGATACAAAGACAACCGTGTTACGGTCCGGGCGCGGCTGGCAAAATCACTCCAGCAGCGGCTGGAAGAGGAAAACAATGCCCACACAAACTTGCTGCTACGCCAATAAGTTCCTTTGTTTTGCTTGGGTTTGAAACCTGTGGAAAAAACTGTGGAAAACTGGCCGTCTTTCGCTGCACCTCCTTTTGTTCTCAGCAGGCTCCTGGTTGGCGTGTTTTTGGCGCTCTTTCGCTTCTCTTGTTATTTCAATAACTTAAGCAATGGCTAATGAGGAATTTCTTGATTTATCACGGAATCTCACGGCTTGGCAGGGCCCGCAGCGATCCCCGGAGTTTTGCACAAATATGGGGCTTATGCCTTCCATGGAGTTGTAGCCTGCCACCCTTGGCGTTTGCTCGTTAAATCAATCTATTCAGGATATAGGCTCGTTTCATAGCCGTAGCCTGCTTGCCGTTGTAGCAGGTTTCAGAGGCCCGGGATGCGGGAATCGTGCCCATGCGGTGCGGTGCAATATTCAGCGCCTATCGGGAGTAGTTGCGCGCTCTCGCGCTGCACCTCGCGATGCGGCTCTTCTGCTGAGCCGGGATGCTGATTCACTCGGTTGGTCCCTGCCGCTTGCGGGCGATCGTGACACTCTGCCTTCCGGAATCAATTACGGGATACGATCTGCCGTTCAGTGGGATTTCTTTGAATTTGAATCCCGCATGGAGGAAATCCGAAAAAACTTTCGCAAGATTCGGTGGAGTTGCGTTGACACCCCGCATCGCCTTGGCTATAGTGGGTGTGTGTCGGTAGGGCTCCCTGCTGAAAGCTGCGAAGCGCTCCGGCGAGAGCGTCTTTCTTCCACGAATTGCGCCGGGGATGAAAACTCCAACTGATATGAATCTTCCCCTTTCATTGACGGTCCTTCGGATCTTTTTTGTTCCCCTCATCGTTGTGCTGATGCTGACGAAGGGAAACAACATGGATCTGCTGGCCGTCGCGGTTTTTCTAATGGCGTCGGCAACTGATCTGCTGGACGGGTACCTGGCGCGGAAACGTGGCCAGGTGACAGCGCTGGGAATCCTGCTGGACCCGCTTGCCGATAAGCTGCTGACGGCCTCAGCCTTCATCTCGCTGGTCTGGCTGCACATGGTTCCGGCTTGGATGGTGGTCGTCATCGTAGGACGCGAAATGGCAGTCACGGGACTTCGCTCCATTGCCTCGGCGCAGGGTTTGCTGCTTCAAGCATCTGAACTCGGCAAGACGAAGATGGTCTTGCAGGTGGCGGCTATCAGCGTGATTACCCTTGAGCCGCGGTTTCCGCCCGTCCGGTTAGGTGGCACCCTGCTGCTTTGGGCAGTGGTAGTGTTTGCCATCGTTTCAGGGACGCAATATTTCTGGGATTTCCGCAGAAAGATGGAAGACCGTATCAAAAACCAGATTCCCGGCCACCTCGTAGTGATCCAGGGGGGGAAGGACAAAGAGGGCGAAAAAGATGCCGCTGCTCACTGAAGAGGAACGCAAGACACTGCTTGCGTTGGCGCGGCGTGCCCTGGAAGAAGGCGTTGCGGGAGCTGTTTTCCCAGAACAAGTTGAGAAACCACCATCCGCCCTCATGGTGCCACGGGGAGCTTTTGTTACTCTGCGCAGGCACGGCCAGCTCCGAGGCTGCATTGGGTATGTGCAAACCCCGGACCCTCTGTACAAGGCAGTTCAGGAATGCGCAGTGGCCGCGGCGCTTTCCGATCCCCGATTCACTCCCGTTACCGCCGAGGAAGTTCCTGAACTGCATATCGAAATTTCGGTGCTTAGCCAGCCCGCGGAGATTGCACCCGAGCAGATCGTCATCGGCGAGCATGGCTTGATCGTAACCCGGGGCCATCGCCGAGGGTTGCTTTTGCCTCAGGTTCCAACCACATGGAACTGGAACCGCGAACAATTTCTGGAGGGAACCTGCCTCAAAGCAGGTTTGCCAAGAGACGCATGGTTGCACGGGGCCCGGATCGAGGCTTTTACCGCCGAGGTTTTTGAAGAACCGGCTGGCCCCTCCGTTCCACCAGCATCCCGGGGCGCCATTCCCCGCGTTACGCCAAATTAAATGGGTGATCAGCCCGAACAATTTCAGCACCTGCTTTCGAGCATCCCGATTTTTGCGACGGCTTGCGTCGTGAGTTCAACTGCCTGCCCACTTCCACCTTTGCTCCCTCACGCAAAACCGGCGTTGACGCCTTCCAGTAGGTTGCCAATACCTGCAAGTCATAGCGCTTCAAGACGGCACGATGTCCCCGGAATCCTGGCAGCGCTGAAGTTGGTATTCCGTATTCATGCCCGCACTGGCGATTTTGTGCGTGTTATACTGATGGAACCGTGATCAGGAGTTGCTTCTGGACCTTAGTATTGGCGTTCTGCCTTTGGATGCCTTTCCACACGTCCGTGCTGGCCGGGGGAGGGATGTCCGGGTGCCGGTCGAAATGCACCTGCGGTTGCTGCATGCATGGTGGAACGTGTCCTATGATGGCCCGGACAAGGCAGAAGGCCTCGAATTGTTCGGGAGCGCTTCCGGCTGGACAATCCACATCTGAAATTGTCTGCTCGTGCTCCATCTCCCAACCGGCCTCTGCGCTCGTATCGACTCAAATGAATTTGTTTTTTGGCTGGCCATCCTTTCGGTCAGGCTCTGTTCATTCTTTCTCGACTTACAAAACCGACAGGTATTGCGGATTAGTAACCTCTGCTCATCTCATGCTTCCTGACCCGCCGCCGAAAGCCTTTTCCAGCTAATTCTCAATTTCAAATCTCCTCGCCATGCGGTACTCCTGTGCGGCAAGGGGGCCTGCAAAAACAAGTGCCTGCCCTCTCGTGCCACCTCGTTGTACGCGCGGCCTGTATCTGCCTTTCTTTCCCCTGGAAGGGGGCTTTCATGAAGTTTGCCCGGATATTGTTGTTGCCTGTCCTGGCCCTGTCCATTGTCGGGGTGACATTCGCAACCCTTTTCGGCAACGTGCGAGGCATCGTCCACGATCCGCAGCACCGGCCGATTCCGAGAGCTGAAGTGACGCTCCAGGCCAGCGGTTCTGCATTGTCCAAGACCTTTCGTACGAATGCCAATGGTGAATTCGAATTCAACGCTGTCCCCGCGGGCAGCTATATGCTGACGGTAAGGGCAGCCGGATTTCAGTCGGCTGAAGAATCCATTGCGGTGAGCTCGGGTAGCGCTCCGATTCTTCATTTTGCGCTCGAGATCGCGTCAGCAAAGCAGAGCGTCCGCGTGTCCGCCGCGGCAGAAATCATCAACACCCAAGCGTCATCTTCCCAGACCACGATCAGCAGCCAGCGCATCACAAGGACGCCCGGCGCCGACCGCACCAACAGCCTGGCAATGATCACCGATTACGTCCCTGGAGCGTACATGGTCCACGATCAGCTCCATGTGCGAGGCGGGCATCAGGTCAGCTGGGAAGTGGACGGCGTTCCGGTTCCCAACACGAACATTGCCAGCAATGTGGGTCCGCAGTTTGACCCCAAAGACGCCGATTATATTGAGATGAAGACAGGCGGCTATTCCTCCGAGTACGGTGACCGCACCTACGGCGTTTTCAACGTGATTCCGCGCACGGGCTTCGAGTACGACAACCAGGGAGAGTTGGTAACAAGCTACGGCAGCTTCAACCAGACGAATGACCAGCTGATTTTTGGCAGCCACACCGACCGCTTTGCTTATTACGGGAGCTTTGAAGGCAATCGTTCCGATCTCGGCCTGATGACGCCAGTTCCTCAGGTGATCCACGACATGGACAGCGGCTTGGGGGGATTCGGCACGCTGATTTTCAACGCTACGCCAAACGATCAGTTGCGGCTGGTGGCTTCTGTCCGTGGTGATCATTATCAGATTCCCAACACGCCTGACCAGGAGCTTGCAGGCATTCGTGATCTCGACCTCGAGCAGGATCGCTTTGTAAACTTTTCATGGGTTCACACCTTCGGCCCCGGCATGCTGCTGACGGTTTCTCCCTTCTACCATTTCAACCGGGCGAACTTCGTGGGTGGACCCAACGACACTCCTTTCATTCTTAACGACAATCGCGGCTCGCGTTACGCCGGCGGACAGGTGACTCTGGGCGTGGTGAAAGGAAAGCACAATGCGCAGCTTGGATTGGAAGCCTTCAATCAGAATGATGACACTTTCTTTGGACTCAGATCCGCCGCGGTTGCCGGCCAGCCGCCCATCCAGCAGCGTTACACACCTTCCGGCAACCTGGAAGCGGGATTTCTCCAGGACCAGTACCAGGTGACTTCCTGGCTGTCACTTAATGGTGGCCTGCGGCTTACTCGCTATGACGGGCTGCTCCAGGAAAATGGAGTCGATCCGCGTATCGGGGCTGCCATCCACCTGCCCCGGCTCGGGTGGGTTCTTCGCGGTTTTTACGGGCGATATTTTCAACCGCCGCCCCTCGATACGTTTTCCGGGCCGATGGAACAGTTCGCACTCCAACAGGGGGTGACATTCCTTCCTCTCCACGCCGAGCGCGACGAGCAATACCAGGTGGGTATCACGATTCCGTATCACAGGTGGGTGCTCAATTCGGACCTCTTTCGCACGCATGCCCGCAACTTCTTTGATCACGATGAGATTGGCAACTCGAACATCTTCTTGCCGCTCACCATTCAGGGAGCACGGATTCAGGGCTGGGAGGCTACGCTACGTTCGCCCCAGGTCCTGCGTCACGCACGAATCCACCTGGCATGGTCGCACCAGTTCGTCCAGGGATTTGGCGCCGTCACGGGCGGCCTCACCGATTTCGCGCCGCCGCCGATCGGTTTCTTCTATCTCGACCACGACCAGCGCAATACGCTGAGCACGGTGATCACCAGTACGCTGCCCGGCAGCGCGTGGGCCACCACCACCGTCGAATACGGCTCGGGTTTCCTGAACGGCGACGGCCCGGCACATCTGCCGCCGCACACTAACGTGGGCTTTGCGCTTGGCAAAACATTTGGCGAAGACTGGTCACTGGCCCTAAATGCCCTCAACATCGCCAATCGGCGCTACCTGCTCGACAACAGCAACACCTTCGGCGGAACGCATTATGTGAATCCCCGCGAGATTTACGTCGAGATGCGTTACCGCTTCCATTTCTGACAGGTTTCCAAAAGAGATTTGACACCGAGTGGGAAGTATGGGACATTCGCCCGTTGATGGGGGCGGCGAATGTTCCTTGAAATCGAAGCCGGTCTGGCTGTTCTCGCTCTGGTGTTGGCCTTCACAGTTCCGGATCTTGGCTCGCGCTGGTTTGAAGCCATCGAGCGGAGCTTCGACAAGCTGGCGAAGCGCCGCACGCTTTCAGTCCTCGTCGTCGGGTTGACTGCGCTTGCCCTGCGCGCCGCCTTGCTGCCCATCCTGCCGATCCCCCAGCCAGGTGTGCACGATGAGTTTGGTTATTTGCTGCTTTCCGATACCTTTGCCCATGGTCGGCTGACCAATCCCACCAGTCCGATGTGGGTGCACTTTCAAACCTTTCACGTCATCTGGCATCCGACTTACACCTCTAAGTACTACCCTGCTCAGGGGCTGATCATGGCTTTCGGCCAGGTGGTTCTGGGGCATCCTTTCTGGGGTGTCTGGTTGAGTGTAGGACTGATGTGTGCTGCCATCACCTGGATGCTCCAGGGGTGGCTCACGCCGGGCTGGGCGTTGCTGGGAGGATTTCTTGCCGTGATTCGTCTGGGCACTTTCAGCTACTGGGCCAACAGTTACTGGGGCGG
>JBJKQK010000158.1:0-3987 GCA_046705285.1 Terriglobia bacterium | reverse complement strand
TCACCGGTGGGACATGGGTACCCTATCCTTTCCAGAATAACCTCCGCTATCTTCCCAAAGATGCTCAAGTCGAGTGCTTAGTGGGCGCAGCGCGAGCCTGGACAGATTCAAACGCAAGCCGAGCCGGAAATTTTCGCGACTGGATTGTAGCAACGTTTGGCGAAGGCATCGCTCGTCACTTTCTGTTTCCTTATAATTCCAAAGTCTGGACAACTCCGCTGGAAGAGATGTCCAGAGATTGGATCGGAGAACGTGTTGCAGTTGTAGACTTCAAACGCCTGCTTCAGAACGTGGTTTGCGAGCAGGATGATCTCGGATGGGGTCCCAACAGCAAATTCAAGTTCCCCTTGCACGGCGGAACGGGAGAGATCTACCGTCGCGCTGGTCGAACCTTGGGAGACCATGTAAAGTACATTAAGGAATTGGCCGAAGTTGACACCGAACGCCGCCAGATATCGTTCGTTGATGGCTCCGGAGACAATTTCGATCTATTGATCAGCACGTTGCCACTCGACCTTCTGGCTGGGATGCTAAGGCCAGCGGACCGCCAACTTACTGATGCAGCAAGCCTTCTCCGACACAACAACTTGCTCGTCCTCGGAGTCGGCCTGAAAAAGAAGCTCAACACAACAAAATGCTGGGTTTACTTCCCGTCTCCGGAAATTCCATTTTATCGGGCTACTTTTTTTTCCAACTACTCGCCGTTTAATGTCCCAAACGGCGACGTCGAGCATTACAGTTCTGTGATGTGTGAAGCTTCCTACGCCGCAGGCGCATCGGTCAACTACGATCAGATGATGGATGGTACAATCACTGGTCTCATCAGAGAAGGGTTACTGGAAGCGGGTGACCGGGATCTTGTGATTTCCCGTTATGTCCGCGACGTGCCGTATTCCTATCCGATTCCGACGCTCGATCGGGACGCCGCACTGAACAACATGCTCCCAGCACTTCTAGAGAGGGGTATCTATTCTCGGGGTCGCTTCGGCGCCTGGAAATATGAAGTCGGTAATATGGACCATTCCGTAATGATGGGTGTGGAAGCTGTGGATCATATCTTGCGCGGTGGACCAGAAAGAGTCATCTATACCAACCCATAGCAGCAGGCTCCGGGTTGGTACCGCAGTGGTCATTCTGAACCAATACGCTGTGCCCAAGGAAAGCCTTGCGGCCCTCTGCCATAAAACCACCTTATCGAAGGTAGTACTTAGGTGATGTCAGCAAATAACTGTGTCAACTCCTGGGGAGCAAACTATAGTTCCAATCGCCATGGAAGGCATCTCTGTTGAGCCGCAGTTCGGCCATCTGCTGATCAGAGACCCTGATTCCCGGGGGATAGTTGTTGAAGTCCAGATCGCTCTTCACCGTCAGACCCGTTCTCGATGTAGTGGCGGCGATGAGGTTGATGATGACCTCGTGGCTGATCAGCGGCTTGCCCCGCCAATTCTGGCTGATGAAGGAAAATAAACGGTGTTCGATCTTGTTCCATTTGCTGGTGCCGGGCGGAAAGTGGCAGACCGAAATCTCCAGGCCCGTTTCATCGCTCAGTTGCTGCAATTCCCATTTCCAGAGCCTCACCCGAGCGCCGTTGCTGCCGCCGGAGTCAGCCGTAATTAACAGGCGCTGGGCCTTGGGATAACTGCGCCGGCCCATCCAGCGCCACCAGCGGCGAATGCTCTCCACCGCAAAGGCGGCGGTATCGTGGTCCACCCCCACGCTCACCCAACCCACATTGCGCCCCAAGTCGTAGATGCCATAGGGAGCCACCTTGCCCTTGCCGGGTTCGCGAATCTCGAAGTCGTGGATGCGGACTTGTTCCGGCTGGCCCTGGGGCCGCCACTCGCGCCCGCCGTTCTTGAAATCACCCACCAATTCTTTCTTCTTGGTGTCGACCGAAATGACTGGCTGGCCCTGCCGCAAATAGCGCCGCGCCTTGCGGTTGATATATTCAAACTGCTCATCCCGATCCTTATGTTGGCTGCCTTCCAGCGTCTTCTGATTGGACTGCAAGCTGTAATCCATCGCGTGCAGCAGCTCTGCCACGGTTTGGTAGCTGACCCGGTGCCCCTCCTGCTGAAGCTCCTCCGCCAAACGGCGCACGCTCTTGCACGTCCAGCGCAAAGGGGACTCGGGATCCCCGCGGGTGACCGGATCCACCAGCCGATCGAGATCTTTCACCAGGCTGGGGTCTTTGTCTACGGTTCGCTTTCGCCCTGCGCCTTCTCGCCGGACACGGCTATGCGCGGGAGAAATCTTCCGTGCCGCCTTCCGCTCACGCAGTTCCTTGATCCCCTCCGTGATGGCGCGCCGCGAGACTCCCGTTGCGCGCGCTACCGCGGTAACTCCTCCGTACCCGATGGCCGCACTCTCGGCAGCCGCCACCAACCGCCGCATACGCTCATCCAGAAACGGCGATAGAGAACGAAACCGACGCTGAATATCGCTGTGAAGCACCAGCCCAAGTATAAACCGAAATTATCTCGGATTGTTACAGTTATTGTCTGACACTCCCTTAGTCCAGACGCTCCGCCCTGCGGGACGGCAATTTCGGCTCACCGGGTTAGTAGATCCGGAATCCCCGCGAGTAGTGCTCGGTGCGCTATAAAGATGATCGGGCCTCCGTCGGAAACGGGAATGTCAATTGTGACAAAAGGAACAGACCTGCGTACGGGTTTGCGAAGCTCGTCTCTCCGTCGGTGGTCTCATTTGGCCGCCGTCCTCCGAGAGTAAGCAAGGAAAAGTATAACGAGAAGGCCGACGACGCAAAGGAAAATGCTAGACGGCTCCGGGGTTCGTGTTACCGGACCTATAGGACAACCCACACTATGGAACCAATCTGAACCAGACCACGTAGTATCACCACTGCTCTTCCTGTACTTCTGGCCTGTTCCGGTGAAGATGCTCCAGTTTATGGTAAAGGACTCTGTCTGCGGACTTTCGAACCCTGCCGTGTACTCCATGCTCCCTGAAGAGGGCCCCTCGATTCGAATGTCCTGCGAATCAATCTGCGTTGATGACCACCCCAAGGGCAAACCCGAGAACGGTCCTGTGAAAGAAATCCCTGGAGTCTGAATGGAAGCATCAAGTTGAGTGACAGGCTGAGTTCCCGTAGTGGCAAATAATTGGCTCCAGCTGTTGCTATCAGAGCCAGACCTCCCGGATGTCAATGTGTTGGCTTCTGCGGCAGCGCTGAAGGAAATGATTAAGAAACCAGATGTGACCAATACGAATAAGTAGTTCGACTGACACTTCATCTGCACTTTTGTCCCTCCCCCTTTGTCACGTTTAACGGTTGAACGACCTGATTTCGGCAGCGCAAGAAGATACCGCTTCCGGCATATTGGATCTCTCACGAGCCAAGCATTAACACATATGTTTGAAAGACGCTATCTTGCCCACCGCAAGCACCGATTACAGCCCGTACCAGAAGCAGCACAGCTGGATACATTGTCCCGAATGGCGCTTTAGCGACACCACCCGCCCCACCATTGGAAGTCCATGTCATTTCTCTAAAGCGAAAAAAGTAGCGCGGGGCAAGCAATAACACCCCCTACGTGACGAGCTTACAGATCCCCCTGTCATTATGAGGCGCAAACTTCGACGTACCGGGCGTTATTGCAAGCACCTATAAACGCATCTCGTAAAGCGCGTCAGCGAACCGCTTTGGAGGCCTAGCCATATTCAATAGGCACATCATACGAATTAATAACGACCAGGCATCAGCTTTTGTTTATCCCCAGTCGACTAATCGCGGATATGCGTCCGCACCTCTTTTGCAACGAGGGAGACTAGCATTATCGGACGTGTGAGTCTTGCCACTCGCGTTTCGAACGACAGGTTAACTAAGGTATTAATGTTTCCGATGTTAAAGATTATCGCAAAGAAAAGGAGGTGTCTGTCCGTAATTCATATAGAGGGGGATGACGCAAAGAAATAGGCTTTGCTCGCCAGTTTTCAAGAAACGGACTTCCGAAGTCAGTCTGCGCG
>JBJKQK010000157.1:0-34017 GCA_046705285.1 Terriglobia bacterium | reverse complement strand
CCGATCATCCAGTTGATCTCTCGAGGCCGACGGTAGGCCGCAGTAAAAAAGAGGCGGGCCACATGTGCCACAATTGCACCGATAAAGATCAGCGCCGCCCAGTGGTGCATCTGACGGATCAGTAGTCCTGCGCGGACGCCAAAACTGAGATGGAGCACAGACTGATACGCAGCCGACATCTTCACGCCATCCAGAGGGTGATAGCTGCCGTGATAAATGACGTTGGCAGAACTGGCATTGAAAAAGAGTGCCAGGTACGTCCCTGTGATCACTAGCACTATAAACGAATAGAGGGCAATCTCTCCCAGCAAAAACGACCAGTGATCCGGGAACACGTGCTTCAGCGCGTGGCGCAAAGTCTTTGCCATGCCCACGCGCGAGTCCAGCCAGCGACCGAGCAGTTCAATCATGATGGCATCCCCCAGAACCCTGGGCCGGGAGGTGCGGTAAACCCGCCTCCCGCGCGCAAAGTCCCGTCGGCATCCGCATAAAGGGGCAGTTGCGGAAGAGGTCTGGCCGCCGGCCCACCTGTCGGCTGGGCTCCTCGAAGAACATTAAACGTCGATTGATGACAGGGACACAGCAGCGTTTCTATCGTTGCCTCATAAAGGCCAACGGGACATCCGGCGTGAGTGCACACACGCGAGTATGCGACATACCCCATCGGGGCCCAGTCAGTACGCTTTTTTGGCAGGTCCAGGTACTGAGGGTGCACTCGAATCAGTACTGTTTGTGCCCTTTCGGATCCGATCTGACCTTCGGGAAAAACCACGACTGTGCTTCCAGGCTCAAGGGAATCAACGGTCACCGGCTTCCCGTCCATGGTCATGAGGCGTTGCCCGCGCTTCCAAATCGTGTCGTAAAGCTGAGGATATGGTGATTCTCCAACCGACCGTATCATTGAGATCACCATGGCTGCGATAACTCCCACGCCACCCGCCAGCATCCATTTCAGCAGGTTTCGGCGCTGAATATCGCGCTGCCCAGCTTTAAAATCCTCGAACATCCCTTCAACTTCATGCGTCTCTGAAGAGAGTGTTTCGCGAGGGTCAACCACTTCCTCGTGACGCATCAACAAGTGGGACCAGAGCACCAGCATCCAGCCAAGGCCTCCGAAAAAAATGGCCAAGGTCCCACCCAGCAACATATTGCTGCCATGGATCCAATAGACAATTACAAATCCCACTCCCGCCGCCATGGCCACGACAAACAAGATCAAGACGAATAACATCCCCCATCTCCGGTGGCTTGTGGTATCCAGTCCGCTTTCGTGACCGATGCTTTCCGTCATCCCTTGCCTCCCTTTTCAACCAACACCGCAAAGCCAATTATTCCAAACACACCGATCCATCCGATAAACCCTTCAACAACCGGCCCGCGGAAATTCACGGAGAATCCGCCAGGGCTCGGAGGATGTTGGACAGAGTGGACGTACTTAACGATGGAAGCCAGTTGCTGATTACTAATGACCGAGGGCGGAAAGGATGGCATAGGGCCCGGACCCCAGCGTACGGTACTGGCAACGACCGCTGGCGACTTGTCAGTGAGGTTCGGTGCATTTGTACCTGCAAAAGCCAGCGCTCCCCCTCGGACGGCTGTTCGATGGCATGGCGCGCAGTATGCGCTGAACATCTTGGTTCCTTCGCTCACTTTGCCCCCCCCCAGCGGAATCACGGCTAAATTTTGAGTGACGTAGTCGGCCACGGCCTGAATCTGCTGGGGGGTGAGTATTCTGGAAAATGTCGGCATCTTCCCTTTCCCATTCCGGATCCGATGCAGAACCCATTTCTCGTTATGCTCCGCCTTCAAAGAGGGTCCCAATATGTTCACGGCAGCGGCAACGCCTCCACCGTTCATGCCATGGCACGTGCTGCACCTCTCGTCGAAGATTTCTTTGCCGTCCGGTGCCGCGGTGGGTGTCGGGGCTGGAGTTGGAGTTATCGTAGGGGTCGGGATTGGGATTGCTGCCTGCTGGCAAAAAGCAATCGGGGATGCGATCGGAATGAGGAAGAAAATGCCAATGAGCAAGAAAGTAAGCTTCGCGCACCCCGGGGTATGTGTTGAATTTCCGATTTGCCTGGTTGTTCTGACATCCCGTTCTGTCAAGTTGGTCCTCGTATCCCGAGAGTTTCTTGCTGCCTTGTAATTCAAGAACGAATTTGTTCTCTCCGCCCCGAGGCGGTTGCTTTGCTCAAACCCATCACGTTCACTCGAGCTGACGAAAGCGCCGGCTCGAGTCACCTCAATTGGCGCAAATAGGCAAGCAGGTCACGCAACTGTGTGCCGGTGTACATGGTCAGGTCAGGCATCTCCGCTCCTGGTTTCAGCGACTGAGCATGTGTAACCCACGCCTCCAGATAAGATTTGTCGTTCGGAAAGCTGTCGGCTCCGATGTATTTTCGACTCGCAAGATGGGTCAGGTCCGGACCGAGCTTCCCATCGGCCCCGGTGCCTCGGATCGTGTGGCATAACGCACAAGCCGACTGATTAAACACTTTCTCGCCCTCCTGAGCTTCGGGAGTCTGCGGCATTACACCCGGCTTGAGCTCGTTGTCGTACCACGCCTGATATTTCTTTGGCGACTGCGCCACTACCAGCAGGCGCATGAGCGCATGCTCTTCGCCGCAATATACGGCACATTGACCTTTGAAATCGCCGGGGCGGGTGGCCTCAACACGAAGGTAGTTCGTGATTCCAGGAATCAGCTGCACTTTGCCATGCAGGGCGGGAACCCAGAAGGAATGGATCACGTCTGCGCTCTGCAATGCGATTGTTATGGTTCGTCCCACCGGGATATGGATCTCGTTGGCCGTTGTGAAGTCGCGACTTTTAGGATGCCCATAGTAATGGACTTCCCACCACCATTGGTGTCCTATCACAAGAATTTCAGGGCTGATTTTTCTGCCGCCGCTGCGCAGGGGGAAAGCAGCGGTATCCTTGAATGACATGATAAATACGGCGGTGAGAATGGCAACGGGAATTATCAGGCCTCCGATCAGGACCCAAGCTTGTCCGCCCCCTGCGCGCCAGCTTTCATGAGTTTCGAGTGAGCCTGTCCGCCGGCATGCGGCATAGAGCACTAAGCTGATTGTCACGACAGTAACAATCCCAAAGGTGATGAATACAACCCATCCCAAATTCGATATTCTTCTGGCTGCCGGTCCGGCAGGGCTCAGCACAGATTGTGACCCGGCCACCGCGCTCAGCGGCACGAGCGCGGCGATGACCAGGAAGATGATCCGGCGTAGTTTCATGACGATTTCCTAATGGATCCCTATCACCTTATGCCTTGAAGGGGCCAGAGGAGGGTCCGGTTCCTCATTCGTCCCCAATGACTTGATATAACTGACCAGCATCCAAATCTGGTTTTCAGGAAGTTTTGTGCCCCACGCCGGCATGCCGGTACGCCGTCCTTGAGCAATGACTTCAAAGATTTGGGCATCGGGCTTCCCCTGCAAGCCACGCAGGTTGGGTCCTATGCCTCCACCGCCATGTGGGCCATGGCAGCCTGCACAGTTGTACCAGACGAACAGCCTGTGTCCCTCTTGCAGAGCCACTGAGTTGTTAGCATATGGATTCGTCGGAGAAGGTATTATTTTAGGGGGACCTGGGACAGGGCCCACCGGAATCCGCAATGTAGGAAGCCCGGACATCGGTGGGGGGCCGGGGTTGCGATCCTGACCGCATCCCGCAAACGTCAATACCATCAGCAAAGAAAACAAACAGGCAAGTGTCCGCATATTCCATATCCCAACAGCCCTCTGCCAAAAGGACGGTATGTTCAACCGGCGATTAATCATAAGGACCGCTCCTACCAATTTTAAGGAAGTGCAAAAATATATAATTGGTCCCCAGGTGCGGTGACTTTCTTCAAATCTTTCATCGCGCCTGCGGCGCCGAGCGCTGCGTACGGATCGGTGGCTGAAATGTCTGGCTGTGCAACCATCCCCATCCGTCCGCCAACACCGGAATAAATGGCAACGTACTGCTTGCCGTGAGGGCCGGTGAATGTCATTGGGTCACCTACAATGCCTGAACCCGTTTTGAACTGCCATAAGATCTTGCCGGTGCGGGCATTGACTGCACGAAACAAGCCTTCCATGGTGCCGTAAAAAACCAGCCCGCCGCCGGTGGTAAGCACACCGCTGTACACGGGCAGATTCTGATCTTTAATTGACCAGACCTTCTTTCCATCCTGCACATTCCAAGCGATCAATTCGCCCTGGTAGCCACCCGGCCCGGGAAACATTAAAGTGTTGGCGCCAAGATAAGGCGTTCTGGCTATATAGTTGGCTTTGATTGCCTCATAATTCATGCAGGTGTTATGAGCCGGAATATAGAGCAGCCCCGTCTGAGGCGAGAAGGCCGAAGGGACAATCGCTTTAGCTCCCGTCGAAGAAGGACAAACGTTACGTGCGTAGGTCCCCATGTGAGTGACTTCAGAAGGATTGACCTCCGGCAGGCCGGTCTTGAGATTGTAGCCGCTGGCCCAGTTTACTGGTTCGAAAGTTTTCGCTGAGAGGATTTGACCATCCGTGCGGTCAATGACGAACATGAATCCGTTGGCCCCGGGATGTAGTAGGAGCTTCCGCATCTTTCCTTGCCAATCCATATCCACCAGAATGTTCTCGTTGGTTGCGTTATATCCCCAGGCATCGTGCGGAACAAGTTGATCGGCCCAAACGGCCTGGCCCGTTTCAGGGTTGCGTGCCCAAATGGTGCATGTCCATTTGTTGTCTCCGTCCCGCTGATCCGGATTCAAGGGAGCTGCATGACCTGTGCCGTAATAAATCAGGTTGAGTTCGGGATCGTATGAAATCCAACCCCATACCGTTCCGCCGCCCCGCTTCCATGCATCGACAGGCCACGTACTCACGCCAAGGTTATTGCCCTTAGCATTGTCGTAAAAGGGGTGGAAGGACGAATTGATCAGCACATCCTTATCGGGTCCGGTATTATACGCAGTCCATTTGACGTGCCCGTTGCTCAGGTCGAGCGCAGTGAGTTTTCCGCGAACTCCAAAATCTCCGCCGGAGTTCCCCGCGAGGACAATGTTCTTGACGATCAGGGGAGCCATCGTCGTAGTCTCGCCCTTACGAATACTGCCTACCTTTGTGCGCCAGACCTGCTTTCCGGTCTTGGCGTTTACGGCGATCACATTGTCATCGAGGGTTGCATAAACAATCCTGCCGTCGGCGTAACTGGCCCCTCGGTTGACCCAACCACCAGAGGCGAGAGCGAATGCCTCCCCATTCGGATGTGGCTTAAATTCCCATTTGAGCGGGAAATTCGGCTTCGTCAGATCAAAAGCGAGCAGATTGTTCGGAAATGGCGTGACCATATACAAGGTGTTATTGACAACCAGAGGCTGTCCCTCATGGCCACGGGTAATACCGTCTGAAACGATATCCACTACTTTGAGGTTCTCAACATTGCTAGTATCAATCTGATTCAGGGGACTATAGCGAGTATTGGCATCATCTCCAGCCGGAAGCTCCCACGTGCCATCGGGTTCCGGACTGACGAGTTGAATACCTTTCATTTCACCTGGAACGGTGGTGGGTTTCCCGGGTTTCGTCTGGGCAGCCGGAAGCCCGACAAAAAAGCCCAGGCTGCATACTATGGCCAGAACCAGGATTATCAGACGCTTCATCACACCCCCTACTGCAACGTATATATGAATGCCGCAATGTTACGAGCCTGCTTCTTTGTAATTCCCAAATCCGGCATTGCTGTCTTCGGTTGAATCGCCGGGGGATTACGCAGCCATCGCTCCATATTTGAAGGAGTATTGGGAAGAAGTCCTGCGATCATCGTTCGCCGTCCCATAGCCGTCAGCGGCGGTCCTACCGTGCCATTCGCACCGGAAACGCCAGGAATGACATGGCAGGCCCCACAACGATACTTGACGACAAGCTGCCGACCGCGCTGAGGGTTCCCACCCGTATAAACGTAGTAAACGTTCGTCGTTCTGCCTCCCGAGCAGGAGGCTGCCCAGGGAATCAACGATAAAATGCACAATACAACCACCAGGTGATACTTGGTCATTAGTGTGCCCTCGCGCACGAAGTGATGATGAAGATAGGAAAAAGAAACCAGATGATTCCCGTACCCAATGTCAACGATACGAGCACCCCGAACATTGCCATAAACTCCCGCCTGCCGTGTACCTCCGCCTCAACGAAGTTTCGTTCCCCTGTCAATTTCCGCCAATTGCGATATGAAGTGATGCCTGCAAGGATAGCCACCGCCAACAGCGCGAAGGTAACCACGATCAACAACATCTGGGTCAAACCGGGTACCGGGAACACTTCAGAAGCCTTTGACCATGGACATCCTTGTCCTGCCCATTCGACGTCGAGAAATCCTGCTACAATCCAGGCCGCCGCGGCGCCCACAAAACCAAACCAGAGACGCTTCTCCGACACATTGCCCGGACTTGGGTTGGGTTGTTTTTCAACCATGGTCCTACTCCTTTGAAATCCGAAATTCCCAATCCCACATCTGAAAAACGCCCTGAAACTTCAGAATGCAAATCTTCTTCAACCTTCCCTCCATTCAGTGCGCGATGTTCGGATATACGTAAAGGATCGCCACAACGAATATCCACACCGTATCCACGAAGTGCCAGTACATGCTCACATTATGAAAGGGATGGTGCGGAGGACTTTTCACCGGTTCCCATCTGCTCCCTAGCAGTAACAACCAGATCAGCATTACAAGGCCCACAACCACGTGCGCCAGGTGCAGGCTGACAATCGTGAAGAAGATCGATCCGTACGAATCGGTGCGAGGGGTCAAGAGTTGCCATTCCTCGAGATACTCGAAATAACTCATCACCACAAAGCCAATTCCCAAAAGAATCGTCGCGATGAGCGCAAGACGTGCTGCACCGAAGCGCCCTTTTCTGACCAGCACTTCACCCCAGTGAAGAGTGCCGCTGCTGATCAGCAGAACCACCAGCATCGGGATGGCATAGTGCAGTCTTGGGGGCGTCTCAACCTGCCATCGGTCGGTAACGGAACCCATATAGAAGTAGGCGGCAAAAAGCATGGTGAACAGCGTTGCCTCAGTCGCAATGAGCAGCGCCATCCCGAACGTGCCAAGGCGGTCATCGAGATTGGTGATCACCGGCGTGGCGGGTCCGGTATCTCGTGTTGCCTCAAGGGTAACAGGACTCATGCGCTGCCTCCTTCCGGCGTCAGACGCAACCACCAGGCGACCATAATCAGGACAAAAATGATCGACCCCAAAGCCACCCACATCTGCGGGAATACCAGGGCGCCAAAGAATACCAGCAGCCCTACTGAAGCCAGAAAGGGCTTGAGCGATGGCCTCGGGATGAACGATAAGGCAAACGGAACTCCGTCAAGCCACGAGGTCGATAACGTATACCGATCCTCACCATAAATGCGGCTTCCATCCGGGTCTGCTTCCTCGTCGTGTTCATCCCAAAGCGGATGGCGCGTGGCCACGGTCGGAAGGTGAAGGAAGTTGTAAGCAGGCGGAGGAGACTCAGTAGACCATTCCAGTCCGTCGGAGTTCCAGGGATTCTTTCCCGCAACCTCGCCGTATTTCGCGCTCCACATGAAATTGATGAAGTTGAGGAGAATGCCGAACCCAAGAATAAACGCGCCGATGGTAATGATCAGATTCAGAGTGCTCCAACCGTATCCACTGCCGTAGGTATAGATCCGGCGCGGCATTCCTTCGACTCCCACAATGTGCATCGTAAAGAACGCTACATTAAGACCGATCATCGTCACCCAAAAGCTGATCTTTCCAAGCTTTTCGTTCATCATGCGGCCAGTCATCTTGGGCATCCAGTAGTACAGCCCTGCAAGGACAGGGAACAGGTTGGCGCCCACGAAAACATAGTGGATATGCGCGATAACCCAATACGTATCATTCAGTTGCCAATCCAGGGGGACAACGGCAGTTACAACGCCATCCAGACCGCCAATGACGATGAGGGCCAGAAATCCGATCGCGTAATACATGGCCGTCGTGCGAACAGGTTTGCCTTTCCACATGGTTGCTATCCATGCAAATACCTGGATCGACGTAAAGATAGAAATGGTCATGCTCGCTGCGCTGAAAAAGCTCATCCCCAACATGCTGACCCCGGTGGTAAACATGTGGTGGACCCACACACCAAAACCTGTTAGTCCCGTGAGGACTGTTGACGCTGCAATCCAGGAATAACCGACAATCGGACGGCGACTGAATACAGGTATGATCATTGACATCATCCCTGTTGCCGGAAGGAAGACGATGTAGACCCAGGGATGGCCAAAGAACCAGAAAATCTGCTGCCAGAGTAAGGCTTGGCCGCCATGGGCCACGTTGAAAAAGCGGAAATGCCACTTCCGGTCGAGCTCAATCATAAAATTCGCCGCCGTCAAAGCCGGCATCGAAAAAACAGTGACAAATGAAACTGTCAGGGTGCTGTAAAGGAACAGCGGCATTCGGCTGATCGTCATTCCGGGAGCCCGCAACCGCAGGATGGTGACAATCAGATTGATCGCACCACCGGTCGTGGCAATGGTCAACAGAATTAGCGCAAGGTTGTAAAAATCGATGCCGTACCCGGGTGAGTACGCAATGGAGGTATAAGGGGCGTACTCAAACCATCCTGCGTGCGGGGATTGCCCGAGAAGCGGGCTGATATAAAGTAATATTCCTGAGAAAAGATAGGCCCAGTAAGTAAACGCGTTGAGGCGTGGAAAAGCCAAATCGCGCGCACCGATCATCAGCGGAACGAGATAAATGGCCATGCCCGACAGGATCGGAGAGGCATACCAGAAAACCATCGTGACCGCGTGCATGCTGAAAATCTGATTGTATTGTTCGGGAGAAAAAAGAGTGCCGTTGGGAGACGCCAGTTGAAGGCGCACGAGAAGGGCCTCGATGCCTCCAAGGCAGAGGAATATCAGTGCGGTTATAACATAGCGGATGCCGAGTTCTTTATGGTCAACACTGCTCAGTACACCCCATAGCGATTTGGGTGTTTCCCAAAGCTCTGTGAGATGTTCCTCAACGCTGGTGCTCATATCCGACCCTCCGCAGACGTAAATATCTGGGGGAAACCGTCATCACAGTTAGTTCATACGGTTGACACACTTCAACGCGACCGCGGGGACTTCAGAATCCCCGCTTATATGTCACTGATTTGGTAAATCTTTCGATGCCCCGGGGCTAAAGGCGATACCCCATTCGCCCTTCACACTTGCTGTGATAGAAAACTGCCACTTTGCCCCTTGGTCGGTGAGCTAAGCTGAAGCTATAAGATCCGGTATTTCGGAAGAAAACCCCCAACTTCGGACTCGACCCGGCCAGAATTATACGCATGGTTCACTCCAACGTCAAGCGACCTTGTGAAACTGATGTGAATCGTCCCAGCTCACATTCCCTGTGCGTCGAGAAAAATTGAGCCGATTTTCGCTAAGATGAAGAACTCAGCGCTCCTCAGGTGACGCATATGGTTAGATGTATGTAGGTAGCTTCTAGGGTTGCCCCGCTGGGCTAAGACAAACAGTTAATACGACTACGTTATGTGACTGTGGACCGCGATCCTCTTGGACATGGTGCAACAATAGCAGCAACTCCCCGTGCAAGCGCAGAGCAGACATTGCAGTTCACGGCACCTTCTCAGCAGCGCCCTGCCAGGAGTTTTTTTGCTGCGGAAGGATTCCATTGCAGGAAACGCGTGCGCCATCATGACGAGGGTGACGTGATAATGCCAGCCAGCCCAATTGCTCCCCTTGTAGTCATCCAATCTCAATTCCTCTGGCAATCCCCGTCCGCACGCCTCATCGATCAACTCCGGCGCCAATTGCCACTTTGTTCTAAACTTCACCACCTCGGCAATCCCGGCCTCTTTACGCTGGCGCTTACCCTTGACCCAGGCTGCCCGCACATACAGCCTCCAAGTCAAAGGAGCACTTCCCCACTCACCCGCGTGATGCAGGTTCGCAGCCACCCGACGAATCCCCGTCTTGCCAGCCTGTTTGCTCTAGCGACAGGAATCGCGCCATGATAGCCACTGCCCGGTCCCGGTCGCGTGTTCCCTTTTCGGGCGGCCTCCGGCCAGCGGGCTTGAGCCTGTAATGCTCAGCTTCGGGGTTGTCGTTCGACAAACCCCACTCAGAGGCAATGTGTCCTTCCTGCTTGAGCTTCGGCAGCGCCACACAGAGCGTCTCGTAGTGGAGCGGCAGAAGATGGCCGATGATCTGCTCGGTGCGGCGGGCAATCCCGTGGCCGTGTGGGGCTAGGACTTCAAGCGTCTTCAGCAACATCACCCCCGGGGTTCCTTGCCAAACCCCCGTTAGTTTCGATTCGGAAGCCGGCCCCGGCAAGGCTCTCTGGAAGGCCGTCAGCGAGTGGTTGAGACGTAGCCCTTCAGCGCGGCTGGGACAGGGTACTGCCACCGAAGCAGCCATCGAGTTGCTTCGGATGGCCGCAGATCATAAGCGCGTGCTTCGGGCAAGGATTGTTCCGAATCCCGGTGACGGATGCCTATACCTGCCCGTGTGCTATCGCGGGTGAACGAACACTGCCAGGTTGAAGCCGACCACATCAAGCCCTACTCGCTGGCAGAGCGCCACGAAGTTCCGAGCGAGCTGCTGATCAGCGCTGACCATCACAGGCTCTTCGACGGGGTCTACCTAACGGCGAGCCCGAAAGACCGGCGAATCGTCGTGAGCGAGCGGATCAGGGAAGAGTTCGAAAACGGCAGGGACTGCTGCGGGCTTCAGGGCGTAGTGACTCGGGACCCTTCGGAACCGTGGCCCGACTCTCGGCTGAGGATTTGGCGTACCACGCACACAATGTCTTCTAGTGACTTGGCGGAGGACTTGCGCGGTCTGTCCATTAATTTCGAAACAGTGGGCGGAGCCATCACACAGAGGCTGACCGATGTGGAATGAATGGAAGCCTCTAATACCGCTCCAATGAATAATAGTGGGCAAATGCGCTTGTTGGCGGGCATGCCCCATCGAAGTGGAGAGCTTATCATTGCGTGATGCGGAATCAGTGTCCCTTCGTCAAGTCTGCTGGATAATTCCCGCCCGCATCTTCCCCACGCGATGTCGTGCGAGGACACATGCGAGGCCGAACTACCTATCCTGATCGACTTCGCGGTGCGACAGTTTGGCCCACGTAGGGGCAAAGAAGACCCCGGCGAGCGTGCGTCTGTGTCGGCGGAGGGTGGCGCGAGAAATTCGGAGCGCCTTGCATGTGTCGTTGACAGAGACGCCCCGAGCCTTTTGTTCGGCGATCTGCTGCGGCAATTTCTTTTCACGCGAAAGAATGGCGTGATAGAAGGATTCCAATTGCCGAGTGGCCGCACGCCAACTCCAGCGTTCGGCTTCGAGCCGGGCGTGATGGACCACTTGTTCGCGAAACGCTGAATCGTCAAGCAGTTGCCGAACACGTTCGATCGCGATTCCAAGTTTTCCAGGCTCGAAGAGATGACCGGTGACTCCATCTTCCACGATGTCTGGGACGCCCCCGGCCTTTGCCGCCACCAATGGGCAGCCGGCAGCCATCGCTTCAAGCAAAACCAGTCCTAAGGTCTCTGTGCGTGAGGGAAGAAAGAAAACATCCGCGGAGGCGAAGGCCGCCGCCAGCTCAACGCCATTCAAGTGGCCTGCAAAATATGTAGGAGTGCCGGCGAAGTGTCGTTCCAATTTGTCTCGATACGGGCCGTCTCCAACAATTGCCAGGCGAAGTGCAGGTATGGCGGCAAGGATATCCCGGCATCGCTCAATTTCCTTCTCCGCAGCCAAGCGGCCAACGTACAGAAGCAACTTATCTTCCGGGTGGCCTTGCGTCAGCCTGGCACGCATTTCGGGTGATGCCTGATCTGGCAGAAAGAGTTGTGTGTCCACTCCGCGCTGCCAAAGCTCAACGCGGCGTACGCCATGTTCTTCGAGAACGGTCTTCATGGCGCCGGAAGTTACAAGCGCGAGGTCTGCTCGGTTATACGAAGTCCTGATCCCCCACCACGCGAGCCCCTCGAGGAAGCCGAGTCCGTAGTAATGCAGATACTTGGGGAGCTGCGTATGGAAGGACACAACGAGCGGGACCTGCTCGCCGACGGCGTAATAAAAAGCTGAGGCACCCAGTGAAGCCGGGTTAATCGCGTGGATCAGGTCCGGCCGGAATGCAGTCAAAGCCCTTCCGATTGATGGACGCGGGATGGCCACCTTCACTTCCCGGTAGAGTGGAAATGGGAAGCCCGGCACGCCATGAATGCGCGCCCCCTCGAAGTCTGTGATGCCCCCGTCGGGGGCAATAACCAACACTTCATGCCCGAACTCACGCAGGTGAAAAATCGTCTGACAAACACGCCTGATGCTGCCGTCAAATCTTGGAAGAAATGTGTCCGCGAACAGCGCGATACGGAGTGGCCGAGTTGATTCAGAAGTTTCCGCTTGCCGCAAAGAAACAGTCGCCGTGTCTTTCATGCGCTATTTCCTCCAATTGACCTTGGGCAAAATTCGCAATTGATCAACTCGGTGGCAGTATTCGACTGCAAAATTCAGCAGCGAGTTCAAAAGAGATTCGGAAAGGCAATGCGGCTCTAACCCCAGCTTGCGAAGCTCTGTATTTTTCGCGTTGTAATAATGCCCTTCGAGTTCGACGCGCGGATTGTCAAGATGCTGCACGTCCACAGAGAATCCCAATTCGGCGCCAGCCTGCCGGACCTTTTCTGCCAAATCCAAGACGCTGAATTGCTCGGTGAACTGATTGAAGACGCGGAATTCCCCCTTCGCGGCAGGATGTTCGATCGCGAGTTCAATGCAACGCACGGTGTCCCTGATGTCGATGAATCCTCGCGTTTGGCCGCCTTTCCCATAGACTGTGAGGGGATGACCGATGGCCGCCTGAACACAAAACCGGTTCAGCACCGTGCCGAATATTTCGTCGTAATCGAAGCGATTGATGAGGATCTCGTCGCGGCCGGTTTGGTCCGTGAGGACTCCGTAAACCACGCCTTGGTTGAGATCAGTGGCGCGCAAGCCCCAAATCTTGCAAGCGAAATGGATATTATCGCTGTCATGGACTTTGCTGAGGTGATAAAAGGAACCGGGCTGCTTGGGATAAGGCAACCGGTCCTCCCGTCCGTTGTGGCGGACCATCAAATACCCTTCTTCGATGTCGATGTTCGGCGTGCCATATTCACCCATTGTGCCCAGTTTGACCAGGTGGCAGTCCGCGCATTCCTCATGGATCGCATAGAGCAAGTTAAGAGTGCCGAGCAAATTGTTGACTTGCGTCATAGCCGCATGGTCGCGATCAATCATGGAGAACGGAGCTGACCGTTGCTCACCAAAGTGCACAATCGCTGCCGGCCCGAACCGCTGCACGACATCTTTGACGAATCCGTACTGAGTAATGTCCCCAAGGAACAGTTCGATGTTTCGGCCTGTCAGCGCACGCCAACCGGCAATGCGCTTTTGAATGGAGGATATCGGGGTGAGCGTCTCAATTCCAAGGGTCAAGTCCCAGTGACGCCGGACCAAGCTATCGACAATGCCAACATCATGGCCGGCGTCGGACAGGTACAAAGCGGTTGCCCAACCACAATAGCCATCCCCTCCAGCAACAAGCACCTTCATAAAAGTTCGCTCTCCTTTCGTAGAGTCTCCGTGAGAACACATGTTTCCACATGGACGTCGGCAGGTGTGACAGTCAACGTCCCAGCAAGATCGCGCGCGGCTTCAATCCGTCGGGGCGACGGCGGCGAGGCCGTGGAAGAAGATGCTCTCACGAGGGTGAATTCCGGGAAATTGAGAGTTAAGGGCCGGAAATTGTTTTGGAGAACGCCTGAGCGAAGAGATTGGCGCTCACGCCATTTTCGAGTAATAAGGATGCCGAAGCAGAAGACAACCGCAATGACGATGGCTTTGCCCCCAGCGGTGTTGATGTTGTCGTGCAATTCTTTTCCTGCTGTGTCCCGGTAGTCGAAGAAATCACACACGCCGCCGGAGATGTACCAACCCAGCCACAGAAAAACGACGATTCGGAGCACCCTGTGCTTCATCCAGAGAAACCGTGTAAGTGAAATGCCAGCAGGTCAAACTTCAAGTCCACCCGAGCCGGGTCTCATTCGTCTCGGTCGCAGGGCATCAGTGTAAGGCAGTCCCCGGTAACCAATTCATTGCTTTAGGATGGCAGGTTTTGGGCAAAGAGTTGCAGCAATCGCACAACCATTTGGTTCCCAGTTCCGCAATCACGAACATCAACCCCTTCAACGCCCATTCCTCCCTGCGCCTCAATACCTCAAATCTTCACCCAAGCGGCATAAAAAGCCGAAGCAAGTGTCGGAAGGGCTCGCTCCCCAACACTATGACGGCAAACAATGCGGGGCGCAGCCACATGGGCCCGCCGCTTTCCCAATAAAAAGACAATGGCTGCCAACCGTGACCCTTGAGCTCAATGAATGTGCGGTCGACAAAACTTTGCCGGCCGTCAGGATAGTGCGGATAATGGCGTAGCGCGTCCGCGGCAGCTTCGAGATGTCGAAGGCCGACCGGTTCTTTGTATGCTGGAAGCAGGAGAATGTTGCTGCGCCTCTCCACACGAATTTGCGCTACGTAATCGCTCCAGTTCTCAGCCGGGGTTAGGTTCAGAACCCTATTGGGACGGCATCCGTGGCGGTCGCCTCCGCCGACCACAGGAAGCCCGCGATCCTCCGCCATGCGGAGGACTGTCTGGTTGTCGCTCGACGAATTCAGGCCATTGACTTCCAGGGCATGTATCCAGTTTTGGTATCGTGCCAGGAAATTGCGAATCGAACGCTCGTGTTCGTCCGCGCTTACTCTATAGATGTTCCAAAGAGGGTGGTTGAGCACAACGAGGGTATCGGAGCTGTGATTGAGAAAAGCCAATATATCTGCAAGCTTGTTTTCGGAAGGCTGAGCCGTGTAACCCGCTAATTCCTTCATCGTTTCTGCTGCGCTCGCCGGTGGAAGATTGTGAACCCCCAAGTGGATGGAATTGCCTTGGAAAGGAACCGTCCATTCCACTGAAATGGGAATCGAGTCGGCCTGCGGTTCGTGATCCCATGAGAGATGGGCCGCGATCGTGTCGTGATCCGTGATCGAAACCAACGCTGCCAAGCTCAGTTGCTCTTCAATCTGCGCTTTCTCCGAGGTGAGAACCATGCGGGGTGAGGCCGGAGGCGTCCAATAGGCGTTGCGAAGATCAACGGTGATGCCCTTACTTTCCTTATAGCTTTTCAGCCTGGATTGAACCTGCCGGTTAAGAATGGGAACCCGATTGTAGTAAAGCGGAAGAAAGCCAAGGTTTTCCTTGGAATGAAACGTATGACTGTGTAGTGATACAGCGGTATGAAACTTCGAAACTCGACCCAACCCGTCGTCTAAACTCCACACCCGCGTCTGCGCCTGACTCAATGCGGTACCTCCTTGAGAATAATTCGCTCGAAGATTCGAAGGGAAATGAGTGGCAAGCTTCCTTCGCGTCGTTCGGCATGGAATTCTTGGTCTGACTGAATGCTAAATCCCTTTCGCCCCTGCCCTTCCATTATACCGCGTAATCTATTGATGCTTAGAGGTTAAAACAGGGTTGCCCGAGCCATTCGTGCAAGGGGAGGACGGCAGACCTGTATAAGGGTCACAGGACAGGATGTGGGTTCAAGGGTTTACCCTATTCGTGCGCAAGCGCGTCTATCGGGTCGAGCCGCGCCGCCCGCCAGGCTGGAAACAACGCGCCCAACAACGAGCCAATGATCGCCAGCAATGCTGCCCAGGCTGCCCAGCGAAACGTCAGTTCCACTGTAACTGTGGGGAGCACCTTTTGAATGAACGCCCATGCACCCAATGTGCCTGAATAGCCGGCCAGAATGCCTGTCAAGCTAAGCGCCCCGGTCTCGATGAGGATGAGTTGCGCAATATAGACCTTCGTCGCGCCCAGAGACTTCAAGATTCCGATCTCGCGCGTGCGTTCCGCGGTCGTCGTGTACATAGAAAGAAAAATCACCAGGAACCCGATGATCACGGCAATTGCAATCATCGCCGTAATGAAGCCGGTGAGTGCAGGAAGATCGCTTGAGGTCAGCAACGACATGTAGTCCTGGACGGAAAGGACGGTATGGTTCGGCAGCAGCTTCTTAATGGCGTTGATGACGCTGCCGGTGTAGCGATGGTCTGTGCACTTGATAAAGAAGATCGACGCCTTGCCCTCCCGCCCGCTAAGTCGCTGTTCTGTGGCGAGCGGGATGAACAGACGCGCTCCCTTGCCATGCTCCACGACTCCAGCCACGTGGAAACTATGATGGAGCAGCGTTACGATCTGGCCCGGCGTGACGTGGTTCTGCTGCGCGTATTCGTTATCCACCAAAACGTCGTCAGGGCCGGCGAACGGCCCGCCTTGAAGGTAGTCAAACCCACCGGTGACGTGGTTCCAGCTCCTCATTCGAATGCCCCAAATTCGTCCCGTGCCGGAACTGGTGAACTGCAAAAGAACTGGAGTCACGGCCTCGACGTGGTCCATTTGAGCAAAACGTTCACCCAGCCTAATGGACAGCGGGGTGGTGGCCAGGCCGAGGAACACGGAAGCGCCAGGCGCCTCAACCATGACATCTGCCCCAATTCCACCGACAAGATTAGCCGAGTCACGCAGCATTCCGTGGGTCAAGCCAACCACTAGCATGACCATACTAACTTCGATCCCCACCGCCAAGACGCTTATCGTTGTCCGGATGGGGCGGGCGAGGATGTTCCGGAGGATCATCCTGCCAACGACTTCGCGTCCGCGAGTCTTGACTGGTCGATTGGAGTTGTTTTGCATTCTGCGCATCCACTGAAACAGGCCGGACTTATCCTTACCATTGGTAAGAAAGGCGACCCAACGTGGTCCCCGCAGGGAACCAAAGCTACCTGAAAACGTTCAGCTCGCACTCCTGCCCAGTAGTTCATCTTATCACCCGCCTTCGTTACAGAGGGTCATGGATGCAGCGAAGGCATAGTTGCGGTCAAGCAGAGCAATGACGTATATTCGATTCGAGGGTGACTTCTATGTCTTTCATTTCTCTCCGACGAGTGGTGAAGCGCTCGCATCGCCTTTACCGAGAGGGCCGCATGGTAGCTTTGGCGCTTGCTTCGCCACGCCATCCTGTGCTTGCCCACATGGTGGTGATCCGGCGCTGTAACCTTTCCTGCACATACTGCAACGAGTTTGATGATTTTTCCAAACCCGTTCCCATCGCCGAAATGCTTCACCGAATTGACCTGCTGGCTGGTCTCGGAACCACGGTGATTACGATCACAGGGGGCGAGCCGCTGCTCCATCCCGAGCTTGAGGACATCATTAGGCGAATCCGCCGACAGGGCATTATGGCGGTCATGGTGACGAACGGCTATTTACTCACCCCGGAGCGAATCCGGCGGCTGAACCGTGCCGGGCTGGACCGAATGCAGATCAGCGTGGACAACGTCCAGCCGGACGGCACATCGAAAAAAAGCCTCAAAGTGCTCGACCAGAAGTTGCGCTGGCTCTCACAGTTTGCGGAATTCCAAGTGAGCATCCACTCCGTCGTTGGCGCTTCAATCCAAAATCCGCACGATGCTTTGGCGATCGCTCGCCGCGCACACGAATTGGGCCTCGCGAGCACCGCAGGAATCGTGCATGACAACGTGGGACAGCTTCAGCCGTTGAATCCTGAGCAGCAGAAGGTGCTTGAAGAGATCGAGAATTTATCCAGCTCTCCCTTCTCTTTTGCTTTACGCAATCCGTGGCGCAAAAATCTGGCACACGGCCTGCCGAACGAATGGCATTGCACCGCCGGAGGTAGTCACCTGTATATCTGCGAAGACGGCCTGGTTCATTATTGCATGGCGCAGCGCGGCTATCCGGCCATCCCGCTTGCCCAATACACGCGGAACGACATTGAACGGGAATCCAAGGCCCCCAAAACGTGCGCTCCCTTTTGTACCATTTTCTGTGTTCAGCGCGTGGCGTTTCTTGACAGGCTGCGGTCCAACCCGCGACAGGCATTGGAGCAGTTCTTTCCACCACCAAGTGGGGACGGCCGGGGCGCCCGCGTTCCGATCCCCGTGAGAGTCCTTAGCGCGCTTCTCCTGCCTTCGCGCGCCAATCGCAGCGGGCACTTCTTCAGAAAGGCGGCCTTGCGAATATTGGGCATTAGCTCATAAGCAAAGTCCTAGGGGCCTCTGCGACGAGCGACAAGGCGAATTAATGCGCGCAAACGCTCTTCCATCGCCGCAACATACGTTCCAAGCACTTGACACCGAACCTCCCGGAGGGTCTTTTCAACTGTGATTGGTTCCTCCGCGTCGCGTCAACATCCGAGATGGCGATCGACGCTGTTTGAAATCCTCTGGTATGGGCTTGCGGCGGGGTGCCTCGTCTGGGTATTTACCGGCATCCACTGGAGAAAACTGGGACGCGAAGTCGGTCATGCAGATTTGCTCTGGCTGATCGTCGCGACGTTGCTAGGAACTTTCGCCTATGTGATTCAGGCTTGGCGATGGAACCTCTTGCTTCGTCCTGTGTCGGCTCCGGGGCTCGGCCGGACACTCCAGGCTGTATACGTCGGCGCATTGGCCAATGACGCATTGCCCTTCCGCCCTGGCGAACTCATAAGCTGCTATCTTGTGGCGCGATGGAATGAAATCACGCTCGCGGTAGTTCTGTCCTCGCTTGCGCTCATGCGGCTACTTGATGGTTTTTCGTTGGTCGTCAGTTTCTTCCTGGTCTCGGCCTTCCTGGTGTTGCCCGGTTACTTCATCTTGGGAGTGAGAATCCTGACAACGGCACTTGTGATCGTGGCGGGGTTATTGATGTTCTTGCTTTGGAAACGGCCAGCACGCGCCATCCGCCTCTTACACTCCGTTGGTTCACTTCGCCGCGCGTCGGAAGGCATCCGGCAAATGGCCAACGTTCGGACTCAGGCGCTGAGCACTATAGCGAGCCTTGTCCATCTGGCTTCGGAAGGCCTTCCCTATTGGGCCTTGGGTAAGTCCCTCCACTTAGCTCTCTCGATTTGGCCGATGATGGCCGTTTTTGTCATCGCAAAGACGGCGACCTCGATCCCTAGCGCGCCCGGGAACGCCGGCCTGCTGCAGGCTGCTTGTGTGCTTGGTCTTGGCTTATTCGGAATTGACAAAACACGGGCGACAGGGTTTTCTCTTGTTTTGTTTTTCGTGCTCGCTCTGCCTCAAGTGATCGCCGGAGCAAGCGTCATGGGATACCGTGGACTTAGATTTCGCGATTTGCGCCGCGGCACCTTCGAAGCAACGGAAGGGGATTTGCCTGCACGATGACCGGAAGCCTTGGCGGTATATGAACTGGCTGGACAAGTCACGCCGATGATGGAGGTAGTGAGGGAGCAATCAGGGCAAAGACCGGAGGCGATGCCGGCCAACAGCAGGTATTGTCCGGAGAACAATCTGGAGCATTGGGAATCAGAGCAGTAGCCGGAAGCGCATCAAGGCTTTTTCACGGCAGTGCGGCAGCAGCACGGGGAGCGGGCGGTCGCCGAAAAACGCGACTCGGGTGGAGCGGATGAAGCGGAAGTTGCAGTCGAAGCCGGCTGCGGCGATTTACGCGGCGGGCAAAGCAATTGTCAAACCGGTCTTCGGACAGATCAAGCAAGCACGGGGCTTCCGGAAAGTGAAGGCGGAATGGACTCTGTTGTGCGCGATACCCAAACTTCTGAGGATGTATTGAGACTGCCGGGCACGAATGTAAGGAGAAAAGTGCTGACCGAGCGCGAAAAAGACGGTCCCCCGCAATCCCGCTGATGGCGCCCTGCGACTCGTCCCCAGGCTTTCATCAATCTCGTGGCAGCGCCCACCCTTCCAGCAACACACTCATTCTTTTAAACTTAATTCTCAGGCATGCTCCCAGTACATCTTTGTGCGTGCTTGGTGGATAATGCGCCGCTTTCGCAACGTGCGCAGTCGCCCGGAGAGGGTTGCGCGAGGCGAGCGAAGCCAGAGAAAACGCCGCTGCAATGACTTGCGATCGCTGATATGGTGCGGCGGGCTGGAACCGGGAAGGGGTTACAAGCGTAACAATAGAGTTGAACTCACAGATTGGCCGCGCAGCACCTGCCCGTTGCCGGCAGGAGGTTCCAGTGAAACACCCAAAGAGTAGTTACCTGCTTGCCTCCCTGATTCTGGCTTTACTCATCCCCAGCGCTGTGGCTTATGGACAAACCTCAGCCATGGTTTCATACCATCTGCGTGTGAGGATCGATCCGGTGGCGGGAAGCCTGGCCGTCGAAGGAAGCGTCAAAATCCCGCCGGAAGATTTCAAGACGCGAAACCTGGCTTTCTACCTTGACGAAACACTCGCCATCAGGAAGCTGTTGATCGATGGCGAAAAGGCGAACTTTAAATACGGTGCGCCGGAACCGGATCGCCTGACCCCGGCAAAGAGACCGGTAATCGTCACCCTGCCGCCGGGCGTCTCAACGGGCAGCATCCGAATGGAGATTGATTACGGAGGTGTCCTGAAAAAGCTTCCCGAGTTCGGTGCGGCACCGGAAGGGAAACCGGCGATGGATGACCGGATCAATCCTCATCTGGTCCAACTGGCGGCTTATTCATCCTGGTACCCGCAGTTTGAACCAGCAGGGCCCATCCGGTCGGAGTTCGAGGTTTCGGTGCCCGCCGGCTGGATCGCGATCTGTTCGGGAAGCAAGCTGGGTGAGCAGGCGAAGCAAGGTCGGACTATCACGCGCTGGTCTTCGCCGAGAGACACCGATATCCTGATTGTTGCCTCGCCCCACTTCAAGGAAAAAGCGTTCCGACAGGGCGGCGTCAACATTGAGATCTATTACACTCGAATGCCGCAAGAGTTCATCGAGACGGAAGTCCGCCAGGTTGCGGATGTGGTGAAGCTCTATACGGACCTTCTGGGTGAGACGCACATTCCCGGGGGGAGCGTCCGGCACGTCTATTCGCCCCTGCAAAAAGGTCAGGGAATGGCGGGAATCGCTCGTCCCGGCCTGATCGTTACCTCTGAAGGGCGAACGCTGGATTCGCTGAAGCAGAACCCGAACTTTTCTCTTTTCCAGCCAATCGCGCATGAGATCGGACACTTCTGGTGGCGTTTCGGCTTTGGCCAGGGTGACTGGATCAACGAAACTTTCGCCGAGTATTTCTCCGCTGTCGCCGTGCAAAAAGTCGAGTCGGAAAAGGAGTTCCAGAACGTGCTCGAAAACTATCGAAGACAGGTTCGGAAGCTGCCGGCTGAGGCTCCGTCGCTGGCTACGGTTCCGTATTCAAATGACCAGGTGGGTTTCGTCGTCCGGTATTACAAAGGTGCGCTGATGCTCAACCAACTGAGGAAGGTTCTTGGCGATGAAAAGTTCTTTGAAGCCTGCCGGGAGTTCTTCGAGACGTACAGAGCAAGGTCTGCCACAACCGCAGACTTTCGAAGTTTCTGGGAGAAAAAACTGGGTGCTCAGAAGACGACGCTCGATATCTGGCTTGATTCCCGCGGTGGACTGCCCGCTTCGTAAGCGGATGCGGGAATTGCGCCAGAATCTGAACCCAGTTTCCCGATATCGCTCAGGTTCGGGACAAAGCTGCCTTGATGCGGTCAGGCGTCATCGGCAGTTGCAGCATCCGGACGCTGGCGGCTCATCTGGCGGCCTCAGCTCTTTGGAGGGGGCGAAGCTGGGCTGACCTTTTTCTTTTTCAACTCTTCAAAGTCATCACTGGCAAACCGGTGCCACCAAGTGGGGCCCAAACCCAACCGGTACCGGCTCTGCTCATTGCCACCACGATGTCGAATTAGTTGAATGACGAAGTAGGTGACATACGCCAGAATAATTACGAATCCGAAGATAAGGTCAGCCCATCGGTTAAAAAGGATGCCCAGGATCAGTACCAAAAAGGCGATGTTAATCGCCCAGTTAAGTCTTTTTGACATGTCGTGGACGAACTCCCTGCCACGATTATACTCCCAGGGCTGCCTTGATGCGGTCAGGCGTCATCGGCAGTTGCAGCATCCGGACGCCGGTGGCGTCGTAGACGGCGTTGGCGATGACGGCGCCCATGCAGATGACGGCGGGCTCGCCGCCGCCTTGCGCCGGCTTGGTTTTGGCATCCAGGATGACCGTCTCGATCTTCGGCAGCCAGGAGAAGCGCGGGATTGTATAAGTATCGAAGTTATGGTCATGGATGTCGCCACCGGTGAACTTGACTTCCTCGGTCAGCGCGTATCCCAGCCCCATGGTGATGCATCCTTCCATCTGGATGCGGGCTCCTTCGGGATTCACGCACAGGCCCATCTCCTGCGCGCAGACCACGCGCTGGACCTGAACGTGGCCCGTGCTTTTGTCCACGGCGACTTCCGCGATGTGGGCGACGACGGTGCCCACGTCCGTTCCGCAGGCGACGCCAAGACCGCGGCCGCTGGGAGATTTGCCCGGCTTCCAGCCGAACTTTTTGGCGGCAGCCTGCAAGACGCGCCGCATTCTTTCGTCCTTCAAATTCTTCAGTCGGAACTCGATGGGATCAATACCAGCCTTGCTGGCCAGCATGTCGATGTGAGATTCACGGGCGTGGGTGTTGGTGTTGTTGCCGGGAGCGCGCCACGGCCCCGTGGCAAACGGATGGGCCCCTGGAGCCGCCCTCCAGCCGGACCCGTAAGACATTGTCCGATGGTTCGGAATGTCGTAGAACTGTTCCGACCCTCGTGAGCCGGCGTAGTAAACGGCATAGTCCCAGAACGTGAGCAAGCCTGCCCTGGTGACGCCGGCCTTGATCTTGACGATGGCGGCGGGACGAAATGTGTCATAGAAAAACTCTTCCCTGCGCGTCCATGCCACCTGGACCGGCTTGCCGGTCAGCTTGGCCAGCCGAGCTGCTTCCAGCGCCTGGCGGACCGCGCTCTTGCCGCCGAACCCGCCGCCCACAAAAGGCGTGATGACGCGAACGTCGGAAGGCGACATGCCCAGCAGGGAAGCCGCCGCATCCTGCAGCGGGAAGGGCGTCTGGGTGGAGGGCCAGATGGTCAGCTTGCCACCTTCTATTCTGGCCAAGGCCGTGTGAGGTTCCATGGGGGAGTGGGCGACGTAGCTGTTGAGATACGTCTCATCCACCACGAAGTCAGCGGCCTTTTGGCCCTCGGTGAGATTGCCGCCTTCCACCACCACCTCTCCCTCAGGCGCAACCTTCAGCAGATGGTCGAAAATCGTTTTGTCATCCGCGTAGGGCTTTGGCTTGTCAAACGTCGCCTTGATTTTACCCAGTGCCATTTCTGCTGTTTCGGGCTCCGGGTGCAGCACGGCAACGAGGTCGCCTTCATGAACCACCTGGACGTCGGCGATTGCGCGCGCGCCGGAAACGTCTACGCTGACCAGCTTGGCGCCATGAGCGGGCGGCCGCAGTATGCGGGCGCACAGCATGCCGGGTACCTTGATGTCGCCGGCATAGTGGGCCCGGCCGGTGACCTTGACGGCGGAATCCCGCCGGAGAACGGGTTTGCCGATGATGGTGAAATCGGCGGGCGTCTCGACTTCTGCGCCTTTCACGTGGCGCATGATCTTCTTTCCTTTGGTGAGCTGGGCGTAGGTGACTTTTTTGCTGCCACCAACTTCATAGACGACACCGTTCCTGGTTCTCAGGCGATCTTTCGGCACGCCAAGCTTTTCGGCTGCCAGTTCCACCAGCACAGCTCTGGCCTCAGCAGCAGCAGCCCTGAAGGGGGGACCGAAAAAACGCGTGGTCATTGATCCGAACGTACCGCGGTCCCACGGGCAAAGGGCAGTATCGCCCATCACCATGTGCACAGAATCGAGCCGGACGTTGAGCTCGTCGGCCAGCTCCTGCGCAAGCGAGGTGATGACACCCTGGCCCATTTCAATCTTTCCGGTGTAACCGGTGACGCGGCCGTCCTCGCCGATGCGGATGAAGGCGTTGAAATCCTCGGGAAGTTCGTGGCCCGCGCCACGGCGCCGGCGGCCCTCCTGGGCCAATGAGCGAGGGACCGTGCAGAAGACCAGGATGCCGCCGCCTACCAGCTTGAGGAACTCGCGGCGGTGGAGCGGGAACGCCGGCCCTGGATCAGTGGCGATGTCTGAGAAATCAAGGGACAGATTTTCTTCCTCAAGGGTCAATGGCTTTTCGGTTTTCATCACGCCCTTCCTCCCATCTGCCTGGCGGCTGTTTCTATGGCCGCAACGATCCTCATGTGCGCACCGCAACGGCACAGGTTTCCCTCCATCTGCTCGATGATCTGGCTGCGTGAGGGCCGCGGATTGTTGAGCAGCAGGCCATAGGCGTTCATGATCATGCCCGGCGTGCAGTAGCCGCACTGCAGGGCGTCATGCTCGACGAAGGCTTGCTGCAGCGGGTGCAGCTTGCCGTTCCGCTCCAGGCCCTCGATGGTGGTAACTTCCTTGCCGGCCACGTCGCTCATCTGGACCGAGCACGACCGCACGGCCTGGCGATCGAGGATCACCGTGCACGCGCCACAGAGAGCCTCACCGCAACCGTACTTGGGACCGGTGAGCTTCAGGTCGTACCGAAGGACCCAGAGCAATGTGCGGCTGGGGTCGACCTGCAGGCTTACGGGCCTTCCATTGAGTTTGAATCGAAGGTTTTCCTTCATCGAGGTTCCTCCTGAATTCGAACGCGCGGCCGAAGATGATCGCGCCCCGCATTGTGCTATGTCACGCATGAGTATCACGGTTGCGGAGGCTCTCGCTGTGATCTAGATCACTATTCAGGCCATTAAATGATGTTCCGCAAGGCTCCGATTGCCCCGCGATAGGGTGGGGCGCATGTGAGCATAGCGGCTGATGACGGTCCAACTGGGGCACGATCTGGCGCCGCAACAGGCCCTTCGTGCCCGCGGGCTGAACAAGTTTACTTGCGGCACGACGGGCTTTTGACCAACGGTTCTCTTCCGGCGTATAATCCTGCCAGCGTCGCGAAAGAACGAAATCATGTAGAGAAGAGGATGCGCACTTAGCCCCGCGCAAAATGACTTGTGTGCCGCCCGCGTCAGAAGAGGAAACGCTCCTTGAGAAAGCCTACCCTGCGCGTCCTGCTGCTGGGCCTAATCCCATTCTTCGGGATGCGCTTTAGGGTCCCGTTCTGGGATCGCATCCATCCGGTAGTGGCGGGCCTACCTCTCAACTTCTTCCGACTGATTCCATGCATATTGCTGACGGTGCTTTGCCGCTGGAAAGACTATTGGTTTGAGAAGCTGGCCGAATTGCCGCATCCTGATGGCCCGCAGAGCGAAGCACGATGGGACCTCCCGCCGCCGCGCGGTTGCTGATTCTTGCCATCGGGGCCCCACATTCCTTTATTGACTTCCGGGGCGGCGCACGCCGGGAGATGGATCTTGAGCAGCGTGTGATGGCCGGCCGAATTTTTGGCGGGGTACTGGTCTGGCTTCTGATGGCGGGGCTGCTACAGAAGATGTTGTCACTATAATTGCAATCCTTAGATATCGCGGAGGGAGGAAACCTGATGAAGAGGTTCATGCTGATCGGAATTATACTGGCGGCGGTTGCGCCGCTGCTGGGCGCATCCTACTACCCGCTGAAACTTGAGGACTCCAAGGCAGTCTATTTGACGCCCGATCAGTTTCCCGTGCACGCCAACGGCAAAGCTGATGATAGTGCGGCGATCCAGCAGGCCATCAACAAGGTTCAGTCGGCCACGGGACAGGGCGTGGTTTTCATTCCTTCAGGCCACTACCGGCTGACCCGAACGATTTTTGTCTGGCCGGGGATTCGGCTGATTGGATACGGACCTACCAGGCCTGTCTTTGTTCTGGCCGACGACACGCCGGGCTTCCAGCAGGGGCCCGCTTACATGGTGTTCTTTGCTGGTTTCCGTCCGGGAACTCTTCCCGCGAGATTTCGGAAGTTCTTTTTGAGTCGCTTTCCCGGCGGCCACCCTCCTCCGACGCCGGGAACAGTTCCTCCGACGTTTGTGCCCGATGCAAATCCGGGAACCTTTTACTCCGCGATGAGCAACATCGATTTCGAGATTGGAAAAGGGAATCCCGGCGCCGTCGGGGTCCGCTTTCATGTGGCGCAGCATTGCTACCTGGCGCACATGGACTTCCACATGGGTTCCGGGCTGGCCGCTCTCTACGACATTGGCAATGAGGCTGAGGACTTGCACATCGACGGAGGGCAATATGGAATGATCACCGGCAGGCCATCGCCGGGCTGGCAATTTACGCTGATCGATTCGAGCTTTGACGGCCAGAAGGATGCGGCCATCAAGGAGCACGAAGCGGGGCTTACTCTTGTCCACGATCAGTTCCGCAACGTCCCGGAAGCCATAACCATTGAAGCCGGACATCCGGAACAACTATGGGCAAAGGATGTGAGGTTTGAAAACGTCAGCGGTCCCGCGATTACCATCAGTCAGGAGCACAACGCCAACACCGAAATCAACCTGGAAGATGTTGTGTGCCATCGGGTGCCTGTCTTCGTGCGGTTTCGCCAGAGCGGCCGGGAGGAATTAGCGAAGGGTGAGACCTATCGCGTGAGCGTTTTCTCGCACGGCCTCACTATGCGTAGGCTGGGCGCCAAAGCCGAGATTGCCACCAGCTACGTTGCCTCAGCCTTGAAGACGCTGCCCCCGGTGGGGCCTCCTGCGATTCGGGCGCTGCCGCCTGCCAGCACCTGGGTTAACCTGAAATCGCTGGGAGCAAAAGGGGATGGCAAGACTGACGATACTGCGGCTATCCAGAAGGCCATTGATGAGCATCGCGTGATTTACATCCCCTCCGGCCACTACATTGTCAGCAACACCATCAGGCTGCGACCCGACACGGTGCTGATTGGCCTTCACCCCAGCACTACTCAGCTTGATATTCTCGATTCAACGCCGGCCTTCCAGGGGCCGGGCGCACCCAAGCCGCTGCTGGAGGCGCCACGCGGCGGAAGCAACATCGTGACCGGGATCGGGCTCTACACAAACGGCATCAACAGCCGGGCGGTGGGAGCTCTGTGGATGGCCGGAAAAGATTCGCTGATGGACGACGTGCGATTCCTGGGCGGCCACGGGACCTATTTCCCCGACGATAAGCGGGTGAACCCCTATAACAACGATCACACCGCCGATCCCAATATCCACCGTCGCTGGAACGCTCAATATCCCAGCTTGTGGGTGACGAATGGAGGCGGCGGAACGTTTGTGGACATCTGGACGCCGGATACCTTCGCACAGGCGGGCCTCTACGTCTCCGATACGACGACGCCGGGACACGTCTATGAGTTATCGTGCGAACATCATGTGCGGAATGAGGTTGAGCTGGTCCGGGTTTCCAACTGGGAGGTGGTGGCTCTGCAGACCGAGGAGGAACGCGGCGAAAGCCCGTTCGCGCTGCCGCTGGAAATCGACCAGTCACACAACATTACCATCGCGAACTATTTCGGCTATCGGGTCATCAGCAGTTATGAGCCTTTCCCCTATGCCGTCCGCGTCTCAGACTCAACCGACATCCGTTTTCGCAATGTTCGCGTCTACAGCAACAGCAAAGTGCCGTTCGACAATTCCGTATTCGACCAGACTTATCATTTTGACGTGCGGCCGCTGAAATTTGCCTGGCTTGACATCACTGGTAGCGCTCCTGAGCAAATCCATGCAATGCTTCCTCCTGTGGTCGCGCCGGGGGCCAAGGTTCGGAGATTGGCGACCGGTTTTTTCAGTATCTCGGGGGCGGCGGTGGACAGTGCCGGCCGTCTTTACTTTGTGGACGCACACTGGCAGCGCATTTATCGCTGGTCGCCTACGACCAGGCAGGTTTCGATCGTGCGGGACAATCCTCTTGAGCCGGTGAATCTGGCCTTTGACAAATCCGGCGACCTGCTGGTGACCTCTTACGCGGGAAAAGGGACCGTCTACTGGTTCCGGCCGGGCACGCCCGAATATGACGTGAAGTTTCTGAAGCCGGAGGTTGCCACGCCGCGGCCTGGGATGACGGCGGTTCTTGCTCCGGACTACTGGACGTCTTTTGCCGACGGGAAAGGCGATCTCACGGTAAAGAAGCCATACCAGTACGTCTCTCCCGACCACTCAACCTTCATCCTTGCGAGTGAAAATTTTGTGTCCGGCCGGATGGCCTGGGGAACCAAGACGGGCGAGGTGATCACGGCCTACGGCCTGGAAAAGGCTACTCCCGGCAAGGTGTTCTATGTCACTGACGCGTACCAGGAAAAAACCTACAGTGCGATGGTCAGTCCTGATGGAAACTTGTCCGATCTCAAGTTGTTTGCGGAGCAGGGCGGCGACAGCGTCACGCAGGATCGCGAAGGCAACGTGTATGTGGCTGCGGGCGAGGTGCTGGTCTTCAATCGTTCCGGCAAGCAGATTGGCACGATCGATGTTCCCGAGAGGCCGATCGATCTGGTCTTTGGCGGAAGCGATGGACGGACTCTCTTCATCCTGACGCACCATTCACTTTACGCTATCCATACGCGCACAGGAGGAATTTAGATCCCAACAAGAAGGATGCGTTAGGGCGGTCGTTCGCGCCGGCGCATTGGTCACTGAGTCGAGCGCCGCTGCAAAAAGTTCTTACGATCGTCTTCAATCTCCGGCAGGTCAGCTTAGGCGTTTTGGTGAGGGAGGCAACTTGATGAAGAGACTCACGCTGATTGGAATTGTTCTGCTGGCATTTGTTGTGCCGCTGATGGGCGCATCCTATTATCCGCTGAAACTGGAGGACCCCGAGGCTGTCTATTTGACGCCCGACCAGTTTCCCGTGCACGCCGACGGCAAAACCGATGACAGCACGGCGATCCAGCAAGCCATCAACAAGGTGCAGGAGACGACCGGCCGTGGAATCGTGTTTGTTCCGGAGGGCCGCTACCTCATTACCCGAACCATTTTCGTCTGGCCGGGGATTCGGGTGATCGGTTATGGCGCAAAACGTCCCGTATTCATCCTGGGGGACAACACGCCCGGATACCAGCAAGGAATCGGTTACATGTTCTTCTACGCGGGGTTCCGGCCCAATGCCAAGCGGGAGCGTGCCCTGAGGGCGTTCTTCGGTTTTCGCTTCCACTTTCCGCCTACGCCTCCGGGAACGGTCCCTCCGGTCCACAACATTCCAGATGCAAATGCGGGTACGTTCTATTCCGCCATGAGCAACGTGAAATTTGAGGTCGGCAAGGGCAACCCTGCTGCCGTCTGCATTCGGTTCCACGCCGCCCAGCACTCTTATCTTGCCCACATTGATTTCCATATCGGGTCCGGACTGGCCGGCATCTACGATGTGGGGAACGAGGCGGAAGATCTGCACTTTTACGGTGGGCGCTATGGCATCATGACGCGCAAGACGTCACCGGCTTGGCAGTTTACGCTGCTTGATTCCAGCTTCGAGGGCCAGCGGGAAGCGGCGATCCGTGAGAATGAAGCCGGACTGACGCTGGTCCACGACAACTTCAGGAATGTTCCCACTGCGATCTCCGTCGATCCTCATTATTCTGACGAGCTCTGGGTGAAGGATGCGCGCTTTGAAAACATCAGAGGTCCCGCCGTCATCATCAGCAATGAAAACAGCCGCATGACCGAGATCAATCTGGAGAGCATCGTTTGCCGCAGCGTTCCGACCTTTGTCCTGTTTCGCGAAAGCAAGCGCCGGATTGCCGGTGCCGGGGCGATCTACCGGGTAAAGTCTTTCTCATACGGCCTTACCATGCCGGACCTGGGCGCGACGGGAGAAATGCGGACCCGTTACAATGCTTCTCCACTGAAAACGATGCCGCCGGCGGGGCCTCCGGCGATTCGGGCGCTGCCGCCTGAAAGCACCTGGGTCAACTTGAAATCGTTCGGGGCAAGAGGAGATGGCAAGACCGACGACACCGCAGCCATCCAGAAAGCCATTGACGAGCATCGTGTGATTTACATCCCCTCCGGGGACTACATCATCAGCAACACCATCAAGTTGCGCCCCGATACGGTTCTGATCGGCCTTCACCCCAGCACCACGCAGTTTGACATTCTCGATTCGACCCCGGCCTTCCAGGGCCCGGGTAAGCCCAAGCCGCTGCTGGAAGCGCCACGCGGCGGAAGCAACATCGTCACCGGGATCGGGCTTTACGCGAATGGCATCAACAGCCGGGCGGTGGGAGCGCTCTGGATGGCCGGAAGAGATTCGCTGATGGATGATGTGCGGTTTCTGGGAGGCCACGGGACCTATTTCCCCGATGACAAGCTGGTGATTCCTTATAACAACAATCGCACCGCCGATCCGAATATCCACCGGCGCTGGGATTCGCAATATCCCAGCTTGTGGGTGACGAATGGAGGCGGCGGAACGTTTGCGAATATCTGGACACCGGATACTTTTGCGCAGGCGGGTCTCTACGTTTCAAACACGACGACGCCCGGCTATGTCTATGAGCTTTCGGCAGAGCATCACGTTCGAAATGAGATCGTGCTCAGGAACGTTGCCAACTGGGAACTGTACGCTCTCCAGACTGAAGAAGAAAGCGGAGAGAGCCCGTTCGCTTTCTCGCTTGAGATTGACCACTCGAAGAACCTGACGATCGCGAATTACCACGGTTACCGCGTGGTTCACAGCTACGAGCCTTTCCCTTACGCGATCCGCATTTCGAATTCGAGTAACATCCGCTTTCGTAATGTCCACGTGGACAGCAACAGTTCCATGGCTCAGTGCGACGATTCTGGCGCGTGCCGCCAGTATGTCCGCTCCAGCAAAGTCTCTTTCGACAATGCCATCTATGACCAGACACAAAAGGTGCAGGTTCGAGACCGTGAGTTTGCGTGGATGAACGTTTCCGGCAATCCAGTTCGAAGGAAACCGCACAAGCCTGCTCCGACACTTGAACGCGGAGCAAGGATGCAAAGGCTGGCGACAGGCTTCTTCAACATTTCCGGAGCGGCTGTCGATCCTTCCGGGCAGTTGTATTTTGTGGACGCCCACTGGCAGCGGATTTACAAGTGGTTGCCCAAGACCCAAGAAGCCAGGATTGTCCGCGATAATCCACTCGATCCGGTGAATCTCGCGTTTGATAAGTCGGGCGACCTGATTGTGGTTTCTTCCGGCGGGAAGGAAGAAACCGTGTACAGCTTCCGGCCCGGCACTCCGGAATACGATGTCACGATCCTGAAACCCCAGCCGGCAACGGAACGCCCCGGGATGGCTGCAGTCCTTGCCCCGGACTACTGGGTGAACGGCGACTTCACTGAAACACTTTCGCTCATGACTTTTCAGTACGAGTCATTGGAGCAGATGTTTTTCCATCTGATGAAGACACGAAAACCTTATCAGTATGTCTCGCCCGATGGCACCATGTTCGTCCCGGCTGCCAAGGTTTTTCTCCAGGGACCGCCATATTTCGGAACGAAATGGGCGCACATTCTGCAGGCGTTCGGGCTGGTGAAAGCTGTGCCGGGGCATCCCTTTTACGTGAGCAACGATTCAGACGAAAAAACATATAGCGGCCGCGTCAATCCCGATGGAACGCTCTCCGGCCTGCGCCTGTTTGCCAACCGGGGTGGGGAATCCCTTACGCAGGATCGGCAGGGAAATGTCTACCTTGCCGCCGGGCAGATTTACATTTACTCCCCTGCCGGGAAGCAGATCGGTACCATCGATGTCCCCCAGCGGCCGATCGATCTGGTCTTTGGCGGGAGCGATGGGCGGACCCTTTTTATCCTTACGCACCACTCGCTCTACTCCATCCGCACGCGAATAGGAGGGCTGGGCGCTCCGGTGGGAGAGAAAAGGTGAAGGTAGCGGTGGGTACTATGCCCGGCACGCCTCACGCAGCGCTGGCGCCGACTTCGAGAGGGGTGGCGCTGGGAGTGAACATGCCTTTTAGAACGTAGCACGAGCAGTTGCACCTGATGTGGATTCAGAGAGGAGAGCGATTATGATTACAACAAGTCGCCGGGATTTTCTGAAGCTGGCTGCGTCTGCGGGAGCATCAGTAGCCGTCGCGCGCACGAGCCGGATGCAAGCCGACCCTCAAAGTGCTCCGGGGCGCGTCCGCGCCTGGAGGACGACAAAATACGAAAAATTTCTGCCGATTCAATCGCCGCCTCAATGGGAAGGCTGGACGGAAGTATCGCCCACAGGCATTCATCTCGAACCCGGCGTCCTCAAGCAGGAAGTGCTGGGATTCGGCGGCGCTTTCACCGACGCCTCCTGCTACCTGATGCACCAGATGACGCCCGAGGCGCGTCACGCGCTTCTGTCGGACCTCTATGGGCCGGCGGGACTGCGCCTGTCGGTGGGACGGACCTGCATCGGGTCAAGCGATTACTCGACCAAGATGTATAGCTACGACGAGAGCCCCGAGCCCGACCCGGAACTGAAGCGATTCAGCATTGACCATGACCGCCAATGGATTTTGCCTACGCTGCGGGAGGCAAGGGAAATCAATCCGGATCTTTTCCTCTTCTCGTGCGTCTGGAGTCCTCCCGGATGGATGAAAGCGGGCGGATCAATGCTGGGCGGCTCAATGCGCGAACATTGGTTTGCTCCCCACGCCCAGTATTTCATCAAGTTTCTCCGGGCTTATGCCGACGCCGGGGTAAAGGTTCAGGCCATCACCGTGAACAATGAAGTGGACACCGACCAGGATGGACATTTCCCAGCCACTCTTTGGGGGCAGCAGTACGAAATGGGATTCGTGACGGATCACCTGGGCCCCGCTTTGGAGAAAGCCCAGCTCGACACGAAAATTTGGATACTCGACCACAATTACAACCTTTGGGGCCGAGTGGTCGATGAGCTGAGTAACCAGGGAGTGTATAAGTACGTGGATGGCGTTGCCTGGCACTCTTACGCCGGAATGCCGGATGCAATGACCCGGGTGCACGACATGTTTCCGGAGAAACACATGTATTTCACGGAAGGCGGGCCTCCCGAACATCTCTTTGCGCCGAGACAGCATCGGAAGTTTACTCGTCCCAGCTACGGGACGGACTGGGCCAGATGGTCCAGTGCCTACACAAACATGCTTCGCAACTGGGCGCGGTGTATTTGCGTCTGGAATCTTCTACTGGATGAAAACGGCCGGCCTGACATTACCAGGCCTCCACGTCCGCTCCGGCCCGGCGGCCTCGTCTGTGTCGATTCCACGACTCGGCAACTCAGATATAGCGGGTCTTACTATGCCTTCCCTCACTACTCAAAACTAATTCAAAGAGGGGCGCACATTTTTGCATCCTGGGGAGATTTGCCTGGCATCGATCACGTTGCCGCTGAGAATTCGGATGGCGGTCGCGTGCTGGTGTTGACCAACAACAGCGGCAGCGCCGAGCAGCATGTGCAGTGTGTGCTGGGATCTCGCGCATTGAGCCTGGCGCTTCCCCCAGATTCGATCACTTCGCTGGCCTGGTGAATCGCTATCTGCCATTAACCGCGCATTTCCGGCGCGACATCGTAAACGCTGCGGACTTCCAGTTTGCCGCGGAAATCGTAAGGCGTCATGGGCTTGTCGAGAGTGATCTGGATTTCGGCGGCTCGGCCGTGGCGCAGGTCCACAAAGTTGTCGGAATAGCCGGCGTTGGTATCCTTCAGGTTGGCCCACACCCAAAGCGCCGGAACGTCGCTTTCGATCACCACGTTATATCGCCGCTCGCCGCCACTTGCATGGACGTTGAGCTTCGGCTGCTTCAGCTTCAGTTCTTTGGGTCGACCGAACAGCAAGGTGTTGCGTGCCACGGTGAGGCCATCGACCGCGACCTCGGGCCACACCAGCAGATTCGCCGCTCCGTGAGCCCTGACCAGATCGGAGAGATCCAGCGATCCGGCCTCGCGGCTGGTACGCGCCGGGATTTCGATCTGCTTCATCCCGTGGCGCAACACATCGCCCGCCAGGTTGGTGACCCACCAGCGCAGGTCTCCGATAACGTCGTGCTGACGATCGCTGGTGACGTAGATGCCGGCGTGTCCGGTTTTGGCGTCGGGCAGTCCGCTCACCAGGATAGGCGCGAAGAAGTGTTTCGACTGGAAAAGCACTGCTTTCCAGCGTCGGTAATAATCCACCATGGCCCA
>JBJKQK010000156.1:0-17481 GCA_046705285.1 Terriglobia bacterium | reverse complement strand
GCACGCGGCCATTTGAGTTCATGACGTCGCGAACGATGAATCTCCACGACTTCGAGACCACCAAGCCTTTCAATGCCTTGCTGGATTCCTCTTTCGTTGCCACCCTCCATTCCGCGGCAAATCTTGTCATTGATTCGATCAGCCCTGAGGGAAGACTGAATCCCAATGTCTACGATTTTCTCGGGAAGGTGAACGCCAGGCGAGCCCCTTACGAGCCTTTTCTGGGCGGCGACATGCTTGCCGATGTGGCGATCTACTATGACAAAGAATCGATGTACAACCCCGCAGACAACGGTGTCCACGTGGACAAGCAGAAGAGAGGCCAGCCACCCCATCTGGGTGGCGTGATTGGTGCAGCTCGGATTCTCCGCCAGGCCCACATTCCGTACGGCGTTGTAACCAACGTTAATCTGGACCAGTTGGATAATTTTCGCGCGGCGATTGTTCCCAACGTGCTGGAAATGACGGAAGATCAAGCCGGCAGCTTCCGCAATTTCGTCAGGAACGGAGGCGTCTTGTATGCGTCCGGGCCTTCCTCAATAAACCGCATCGGTTCCGGTGGCCCCAAGTTTCTGTTGGAGGATGTCCTGGGGGTGCATTACAAAGGGACCATGGGAACCACGTGGACCTACTTTTCTCCTCGGGATAGTGAGATGAAAAAGGCCATCTGGCCCCAGGACGCCCTCAGCTTCCCAGGGCCGATGGTCCATGCCGAAGCGCTTTCAGGTGCGCAGGTGCTGGCGACCGTGACACTGCCCTTCGTCGACCCGCAAGTCGGCAATTGCCTCAATGTTCGTTTCGCTCAGATCTGGAACAACCCGCCAGCCCCGACACCAGGAACCGATCCAGCCATCGTCGTGCATCCGTTCGGTCGCGGAAAGGCGATCTGGCTGGCTGCGCCAATCGAATCCGGCGACAATGCCGTGAACTCCAAAGTCGTGCTGTCGTTACTGCGCCGAGTACTCCCGGGGCCCTATCATTTCCAGCTCGACGCACATGAATCCGTTGAGATGACCTTGTTCCACCAGCCCTCCAAACGCCGTTTGTTGGTCAGCCTTCTGAACATGGAGTGGGAGCTTCCACCCATTGCGCTTGAGGCTACCGTCCGCGTGATGGTACCTTCCGGCCGAAGAGCTTCCGGTGTACGCATGGTTCCAGAGGGCAAAGCGGTCGCGTTCAAAACGGTTGGCCCTTATGTGGAGTTTCGCGTCCAGCCTTTTGAAATGATGGCGATGGCTCTGCTGGAATATGAGTGAGGCATTCGGAGATCCGGGCTGCCAGCCACGCCGCCGGTCTTGTGCCGTTGGGCTTTGGCGGACCAATTCCTGCGAGCGCACCGCTTGCTTTCCTGCAAAGGGCAAACCCGCGATTAGCTACAAGGCGGATTGGCCATTTGAAGCTTGCAAGCCGCAGAATCGCGAAGCAAGTTTATGCTGATTCTTGCCGGGATTCTCACACTGCAGTGCCTTGCCCTAAAGTACCGCGAGGCACATTAAGGGTCTTTTCGAAGGCGCGGATGATGTCGTCCTCGTCCTGCGCTGTGAGGCGGGAAGGAATGGCGATAATAATGCTTCGCTGGAAAAGGCCGTCGGCTACCGGGCAGGCCCCTGGCTCGTAGTTCGGATGCGATTCCGAGTTTTCGGTGAGATTCCAGGGAAAACCCCTGGCGTCGGTGCTGGAGCGTTGCCGGAGGCTTGTATTGTTGGTGTAAAGGTGCAGTCCCCAGTCGGTCATGACAATGTTGGACAGGCCCTCCGGGTAGGTTACGATGCCTTCCGCCCGCAGCGCGCCGCATACCTCCTGTGCCGTCTTATTGTCCGAGTACGTTGTTATCAGGAAGCATCCTGTGTCGCCTGCCTGATCCACGATTCTCCGCAGTTGTACCTGGGGGAATTGTTCCAGAGCTTTTCGGATGCGGTATTTGCTCCTATGCATGGATTCAATGATCCGAGGAAGCTTGCGCAACTGGACTCGCAGGACGGCTGCGCGCATTTCGTCCATCCGGTAGCCCCGTCCCCACAGGCGAAGGGAGGGATCGTTCTGAATCAGTCGGCCCTCGCTGTCGCGGGGGTAGCCGAGATCCTGGGCGGCAACGGCACGCTGCCAGAGTCGCTCGTCATGGGTGACGACGCAGCCCCCCTCACCGGCCGTCATGTTCTTGTTCAGCTGGAAGCTGAAGACGCCCATGTCCCCAAATGTTCCCACCGGCTGGCCTTCGACACGCCCTCCGCAACACTGCGCGCAGTCTTCCATCAGGAAGAGTTGATGCGCATTGGCTATTTTGCGGACTTCCTTGATGTTGGCCGGGGCTCCGCTCATGTGGACCACGATAATTCCCGCAGTGCGCGGAGTGATCTGCTTTTCTACCGCAGCCGGATTGAGCCCGAAGGTCTCATCGATGTCCGCCAGCACAGGAATCGCGCCATGGTTCACGACCGCCGCAATCACTGAAACCCACATGTAGGCGGGAATGATGACCTCCTGCCCAGGCCCAACTCCCAGAGCCGAGAGGGCCACGTGCAGCGCGCCGGTCCCGCTGCTGACTGCCACCGCATGAGGAACTCCCAGAAAGCTGGCGAATTCTTTCTCAAAGTTTTCCGTTTCGTGCTGGGGCTCCAACCCGTAATAGCGGAAGGGCGAGCGGGTCGTCAGGACTCGGACAACGGCGTCCACTTCTTCCTGGTCAAAATAGTGCGCACCTGGAAACTCGAGTGGAAGCGGTTCGCTTCGGAGGGGTGTTCCTCCTTTTGAGGCTGGCTTTCCGTGTTTCATTTTCTCCATGGTCTTTCCTCCCTCAATTCTCGCGTCCGCTGGGCGCCCGACGGCAGGGTTGTAAAGATAGATTCCGAAGCGTATGTTCTTGCCGAGTTGGCATGCCCTGTCAGCACCGTCATGGAGCCAATTGTCCTATTGAACTACACTTCTTACTGATAGCCTGCCAGAAGGCCTGAGGATTTTACCTCAAGCGCTCCCCTCAGGACGATATCCGCTGAAGACTTCCCAATCATGATGTCGAAAGTCCCCGGCACCACTACCCAGTGCATATTCCGATCCAGCAATTGCAGATCCTTCGGCGTCAGCGTGAAGGTTACGGTTTTCTTCTGCCCGGGTTCCAGCGCCACCTGCTCAAACCCGCGAAGCTGTTTGACGGGCGTAGAAACAGGTGCATAGCGCTCGTGAAGGTATAGCTGAACGGTTTCCACCCCGGCTCGCTTCCCCACATTCTCCACATCAACGCTGACCTTCGCATCTCCTTCTGAGTAGATTTGAGCAGGATCAATGCGAAGGTTGCTCACTTGAAAGTGCGTGTAACTCAGCCCGTAGCCGAATGGATAAAGCGGCGTGCCGGGCATATCTACGTACCCGTGAAGATGCGTCCAGCCGTGGTTGATCCAATAGGCCTTGGACGGCTTGTAGTCGTAGTAGTCGGGCAGTTGTCCCACGCCGCGAGGGATGGTGATGGCCAGCCGGCCGCTCGGGTCGTAATCGCCAAAGAGAACATCGGCTACCGCTTCTCCTCCGCGCTCACCCGGCTCCCACGCTTCCACGATGGCCGGAACATGCGCCGCCGTCCAACGGATGGAAAGCGGTCTGCCGTTGATCAGCACCACAACCGTCGGCGTGCCGGTCGCCTCAACCGCCTTCACAAGAGCCCCCTGCTCGCCGGTCAAATCCAGGCTGGCCACGTCATAACCTTCCCCGTCCGTCGATTCCTCCAGCTTGGAATGTGTGCCCCGGCCGAACTGCTCTCCTACCACAACAATCGCCACGTCAGCGCGCTTGGCCGCCTGCACCGCTTGGGGGAAATCGCTCTTGTCGTTGCCCAGCACGCCGCAGCCCTTGACATAGGTGACGTGCGTGCCGGGCGAGACATGTGACTTGATCCCTTCAAGAACTGTCACCACACGCTGTGGGACAACCTCAGGCCGGTAGTCGCCCAACTGGTTTGACACGCTGTTCGCGTCAGGACCGATCACAGCAATCGACTTGATACCTTTTTTGAGCGGCAAGAGGTCGTTCTGATTCTTGAGGAGAACAATCCCTTCGCGAGCGGCCCGCAAGGCCAGTTGCTGGTGTGCTTTCGAATGCACCACCTCTTCAGCCCGTGCCAGGTTGGCATAGGGATGTTGAAAAAGCCCTAAGCGGAATTTCACCGCCAGCACCCGGCGCACAGCCCGGTTGACCAGGGAGACAGGCACCTTTCCTTCCTCGACGTTCTCAATCAGCGGAGCCATGTAGGCCGGTTCGTAGGTGATATCCAGGTCAACCCCGGCCCTCAAGGCCAGTGCGCCAGCCTGCTTCTGGGTCGGAACGATGTCCTCATAGATCAGCGTTCCGAAGCCACCTCCTTCACTCACCACGATTCCCTTGAAGCCCAACTCATGCCGCAGAATGTCCGTATTCCACCTGACGGAGGAGTGCTCCGGTACGTCATCAATCTCCGGGTATCCTGCCATCACGCCCAGCGCACCCGCCTTGAAAGCCGCAATCCATGGGGGCAGGAAGTCTTCACGAAGCATCCGTTGCGAGATTTCGATGGCACCGCGCTCCAGCCCGCCGACCGGCTCGCTCTGGGTCGGGAAATCCGTCATCAGTGCAATCACCTTGTCCGGGGCATCGATGTTGTTTCCTTGCGCACCCCGAACGATGTTTTTGGCAATCCGCGAGTAAAGGTAAGGATCTTCGGTGTAGGCTTCGTCGTTGCGCCCCATCCTGGGGTCACGATCCAGTTCCAGCACCAGCGTCGACAGGACGTGAATCCCTACCGCTCTCGCCTCCTGCGCGGCAGCGGCGTAAATGGCCCGGACCAGCGGCATGTCAAACGTGCTGCCGATGGCAAGCCCTTCGGGAAAGACCGTCGCGCCAGGGAACATCGCCCCGTGGGTACCTTCTTCGTCTTCGAGAAGCGGTATCTTCAGCCGCGTCTCGGTAAGGGTGATTTTCTGCAGTTCGTTGAAATATTCAACCTGTTGCTTGACGCCTTTGTGCAGGATCGTATCCGCCAGCGTGAAGAAGCCGCACCCAGGCCCGATTTGATTCGTATACGTTCCTGCGGCGAACCTCCTGCACGCAATCATCTTTTCAGGAATCGTCTTCCCGAGTTGGTCAACATAAACGCAGGGCAGGTTCAGTTGTCCGACTTTTTCTTTGAGCGTCATACGGCTCAACAGGTCGTCAACCCGCCGCTCGATTGGCTGCTTCGGGTCAAGGTAGACTGGGATCCCGGCGGGCGATTGCGCATAGACCTGCAATCCACCGGTCAGAGCGAGTGCAAAGAGAACAGTGGATACGGCCAGCACACTATGGAAGCGTTTGCTGCCTCTCAACACTCGCCCGCCCTTGCAGGGGGCCAAAGCGCCTTCAGTGGATATGCTACACATGAGGATTTTTCTCAATGCCGGCATCTTCGCCCTTTCCATCCACAGAATGCCAACACGCGTGCGAAGTGGCAATGGAGGCTTCAGCGCATACAACTGGCTTGTATTCTTCGCGTGACTTTCTCAACGTGGACTTCCCGGCGTGCCCGTTTGCCTCGTGTCCGTGGTGGCGCCTGGACAATTTCGGACAGTCTATATTTACCCTCCGCCAGTGGGGTGTCAATCTGCATTTTCGTTGCAGAACACGGCAGGTCACAGGAACCGTCTGTCCCCTCTATCACCTCCTAAAGGGAGCTGATATTTTCCACCCAGTTGCCTCTTCCATGAGTTTCAGCAATTGTCCTTTACATTCCGCAACGCCGCCGCTATCCTCACTTCGCTTACGGTTCCAGAGTGAACAGGCACAAGCGCCGGAAGCAACGATTACAAGTCGTTCTTTCCACTGAAATTATGCCGAAGAGTGCCACGTCAACAGATACCGGCCAGTTGCGGCTACGGAAGGTTCTGACACTCTGGGACCTTGTCTTTTACGGTCTCGTCCTTATTCAGCCCACGGCCCCGATTCCACTCTTCGGGGTTGCTCAGAAGCTCTCGAACGGTCACACCGTCACGACGATTCTGATCGCCATGTTTGCGATGATGATCACGGCTTTCAGCTACGGCCGGATGGCGTCCGTCTATCCGTCAGCCGGGTCGGCATACACTTACGTCGGCAAAGAGTTGAACCCTCATTTAGGCTTCCTTATCGGATGGGCCATGCTGCTGGACTACATTCTCCAGCCTCTGTTGAACGCTATCTGGATTGCCGCGGCCATCCACAGCCGCTACCTTCCAAAGATGCCCTACGCCGTCGCCGCCCTGGTGGTGGTGGCCTTCATGACGGCGCTGAACCTGCGCGGCATCAAGACCTCTGCGCGCGCCAACAGAATCCTCTTGATCAGCATGTGCACTGTCATTGCCGCGTTTCTCTATCTTGCGGTGCGATACCTTTTTCACGCCGGACACTGGGCCGGTCTCTTTTCAGTTCAGCCGTTCTACGACCCGCAGACGTTCAATGGCCATCGCATCTGGAGGGCGACATCTTTCGCCGCGCTCACTTATATCGGCTTCGATGGCATCACCACACTTTCTGAAGATGCCGAGAATCCCAAGCGCAATGTCCTGCTCGCCACCGTGCTGGTGTGTTTTCTGACAGGCATATTCGCCGGCATTGAAGTTTATCTGGGACAGCGCGTCTGGCCTGACTGGCACACCTTTGTCAACCTCGAGACGGCTTTTATGGACGTTTGCCGGCGCGTGGGCGGGATGCCATTGTTCCAGGCCATGGGCGCAATTCTCGTTCTGGCGTCACTGGGCAGCGGCCTTACCGGAGGGTTGGGTGCGGCTCGTCTGCTCTTTGGCATGGGACGCGACGGCGTATTGCCGCGCAAGTTTTTTGGTCATCTGCATCGTGAAACCAACACACCCACGTACAATATTCTTCTGATAGGGGTTGTGGCCTTTGCCGGTGCTGTTGCGCTGAACTATTTCGGCAACGCCTATGAGCATGCCGCCGAACTGCTGAATTTCGGCGCATTCCTTGCCTTTATGGGCGTGAACCTCTCAACCTTCTGGCACTTCTGCATCCGCCTCCATGGCAAGGGGTGGAAGAGCATTTTGGCAGACGCTATTCTGCCTCTCGGGGGATTCGCATTCTGTGCGATGATCTGGTGGAACCTCAATATTCTTGCCAAGATCGTGGGCGGTCTCTGGTTTGCAGTTGGCTTGGCGTACATTGGGCTGACGACGCGGGGGTTCCGCCTGGTGCCCAAGATGATCGACTTCAGCGAACAGTGAGGTGGCTATTTGCATCTGGCCCTGCTCCACCGGTTCGCTCGACTGCAGAGGCTGCACGATGCCTATGCGCGCCGGTCGGCAACTCGCGCAGCGATCCATGTCCACGCAGTGGAGACTTCCCAGTTCCGTACGTACATCGAAGTTGAACGATACATAATCCTAGTGGCCGGGTGAAGACTTTATCCGTATCTGTGCCCGAAGAGGATGCTGGAAGCCCGGCGGCGATGGCGGGCTTTCCCTGATTTGAATCCAGACCGTACTTTCCGGCAACGAAATGCAAAAAGATTGCGTGAACTTCTGATATGTGGTGTATTCGCAGAGTAGGTCGCGCGGCAACTAACCGGAGTAAGACGAGATGAATTTGCGGAATTTCAGACTGGGATTCGGGCCAGGATTCCTTTCACGCTTCGGGAGTTGTGCGCAAGGTATGCAATTTGCTGGAACCAGTATGACCTTTGCGACATGTGCTGACATCGGACCTTCGTGCGGAGGTGCCGCCGGCCTGGTGCGGTCCGAGGGGAGCGCTTACGCCATGGGCACCGTATTCAACATCGTGGCATACGGAGCCACCCTCAGGCGAGCCGAGTCGGCCGTCAGCAAGGCATTAGATGAGGCACGGCGGCTTGACCAGATGCTTTCAAACTATCGTCCGCACAGTGTGCTGAGCCGGGTCAACCGTTCGGCAAGCCAGCGCTCGATAAGAGTATCGAGCGAGTTCTTCCAATTTCTTTCAGCGTGCGTGGAATACAGTAGGGCTAGTGAAGGGACGTTCGACATCACCGCAGGGCCTTTGATGAAAGTTTTCGGATTCTATAGGGGTACGGGGCGCCTTCCGGACCGTGATGAGGTAACTCAGGCTCTGCAAAAAGTGGGTTATAAAAACGTTCTTTTGGACAAGAAGCGCATGACTGTCCGTTTCACGCAAGACGGAGTTGAATTGGATCCCGGAGGGATTGGCAAGGGCTTCGCAGTGGACAAAATGGTGGAGATCCTGAAGCAGCATGGAATTTATTCTGCATTGATCTCCGCCGGTGGGAGCACAATCTATGCCTTGGGTACCCCGCCGGACAAGCCTGGATGGAAAGTAAACATCAAAGATCCTCGCCATCCGTCAAAGACAATTCAGTCCGTGAAACTGAAGGATGAATCCATTTCAACTTCCGGCAATTACGAGAAGTTCTTCTGGGCTGAGGGCAGAATCTGGAGTCATATCATGGACCCCAGGACCGGTTATCCCGCAATGGGTACTTTGTCGGTTTCGGTTATCGCGCCGCAAACTATCGACTCAGAAAGCTGGGCTAAGCCGTATTACATCCTGGGACGAACCTGGACGAAGAGACACAAGCCTCCGGAATTCAGGGTTTTCTATTGTGAGGACAAGCCCCATTCGCCGTGCGTCTGGCTTTAATGAATAGCAACAATCGGCCGATTTTTCGTCGCAGAGACCTGGCCGGTCAGGCTGAATGAGTTCTGCGATTTTCAGTTGGAAACATGGCAGGGACACCGGGTGCGTGCTGGTGCCTCCAGATGCTGTTCGCAACAGTGACAATGGGATGACGAAAGTGCGGCATCCTCTGCCTTTTCTGTGTTGTTCAAGATCATTGATTTGACCGCTAAATCGTGAGATCATTGCTGGCTGCATGGTCGGAATCAGAACCAGGGTGCTCGGGACCTTCGCAGAGATACACAAGAAAGGGACTTGTGCAGAGGTAAGTCTCGCGCTTATTGGCATGATGATTTCCCTTGACCCTTATGGTTTATCACCGTGTTGCTGACCTTGTGTTTTCTTTGGGATTGAGGTGAAGGTAGGCCGAGCGGAACTCTCTCACCAAGCTTCCTGTTTACCATTGAACCCAAGGTCCATTGATGACCTGCGTGCCCCAAGGCCTCAGGCGCCACTGAGCGCCAGCCTGTTAATTGCTGCTATTCCGGTCTGGAAGAATCGGAGGAGTCAGGTGGTTCAGGGAGTTCAGCGAGGTCTTTAAATAGCTCTTAATGCGTGAGGTAAAAATGTCCATGGAATTCACTCCAATGCGGTGGCCGGATCAGTGGAAAAATCCATCCGCTGTGTCGCTCTTGAAGGGTACAAGCATCAATTGTTTGCTGGTCGAGGATGAGACCACGCTCCAGCCGGTCATTTCGGAGGCCCGAAGGAATGGTCTTCGAGTGATGAAAGCAAAGTCTACTCCACCCGGCGTCACCGTCGTCAGTGGAGTGTGGCCCGGCATAAAAATGTCTCAATCTGGTCATCGGGATGAATCTTCCACTGGTCCGACAGGCGCTCCATGGGTAAACTCCAACGGATGGAAGGTTCGCCTGGCGGCCGCGCTGAATCCACAATCGGCCGTCTGGGTTGAAGTGGCTCCTGAAAATCCACCTCGCGGATCGTACACGCTTTGCTTCTCAGACGCTGCCGCATTCGGCGGGCGCTGGATCATCTCACTCGATGAACAGCTTGCTCGAGGGATTCAGGCGGGAAATCGGGAGGCTCTGGAGTCGTGGCAAGATCTGGTCCGCGCCGCCAACTTCTTTGCCGCCCACAGTTCGTGGTCAGGTTACACTGGCGAGGCGGTGGTCGGGGTGGTTTCGAGTTTCAGCGGTGAGAATGAATTTTTGAGTCACGAACTTCTTAACCTGCTGACGCGAACCTGGGAGCAGTACAGAATCATTCCCAAGGATAAGTTTTCCATGGCGCAAGTGGCCGGGCTTAGAGCTGTGGTTTATCCTGATTCAGACCCGCCTAGCGCGGATCTGCGGAAGCAGATACTGGATTTTGTCGGGAATGGCGGATTATTAGTGACAGGGCCGCAATGGGGTGAAGTGCCGGGAAATCCCGATCAGAGCGGTCCAACGGTCTGGAAGGCATGCGAGGAAGCCAGGGGTGGGCTGTTGGGAAATTCCACTGGATGGAATCTTCCCCGCTACAACTGCCGCGCGCTCAGCAGGGGAAGGATTGCGATCGCGAAGTCGGATGCGGCTGATCCTTATCTCCTGGCCAACGACACTGTGGCGTTTGTCAGCCATCAACATGACCTGCTGCGCTTTTGGGATGTGGGTGCCGTGAACGCTTACCTGAGTACGGCGCCTGATCGGAAGCGATCGGTTGCTCAAATGGTCTTTTATGTCCCGGAGATGGTCGGGCGAAGGAGAAGGAGGTTCGGTCAGCCTCGCACCACGACGGTGCGGGTTGCAGGACAGTACCGTACGGCACAGTTGTTGACATTCGAACGCTCGACCCGTTTGCCGACAGTAACAAGTTCGCTCAGTGAAAAAGTGGGTGTTAGAATTCAGAAGGACGCGGTGGAGTTGCATTTGCCGCGTTTGTCCCATTATGCAGCTGTTGAACTCAGCGCCTGATCTGGAAGTGTGAGCTATAGGTAAGTAGCTTAAGCAGGAGGATAGTGCCATGGAGCGAAATTTCAGTCGCAGGGAACTGCTAAAGAAAATGGGAACGGCTGCAGTGGCCGCCGGGGCCTACTGGGCAGGGTCGCCTTTATCGGGCGCGACCGCTCCAGCGGCTCCTGTGGCGATTGGTACTTGCAAGACCTATAACCGCGCCGAATTGGTTGCCGCGCTCGACAAAATGTTCGATCAGCTCGGTGGTCTGAAAAGACTTGTGAATGGGAAGACAGTTGCGGTCAAAATCAATCTTACCGGTTCTCCGACTTACCGTGTGGGATACTTGCCACTGGGGGACACCCACTACACCAACCCGCATGTGATTGCTGCTGCTGTGTACCTGATGGGCAGGGCTGGAGCCAGACGGATCCGCGTGGTTGAAAGTGCGTGGTCATCGGGATACCCGCTTCAAGAGACGATGTATCAGGCCAACTGGGACCCGGAGGAGATACAGAGCGCTGCCTCAAATGTTCAATTTGAGAATACCGATTTCCTGGGCATGGGGAAGAAATATTGGCGCTTCAACGTGCCGTTCGGGGGTTATTTGTTCCCGGCCTATATGCTGAATCACTCGTACCATGATTGCGATGTATTCGTAAGCATTGCCAAACTGAAGCAACATGTGACAGCAGGCGTTACCCTTTCCATGAAGAACTGCTTTGGCATGACTCCGGCTTCGATCTACGGAACTGGTGCTGGAATCGATGAGCCGAACGAGAATCCCAAGGGAGGACGCCAGATGGTGCACACCGGCTACCGCCAGCCCTCCAAGATTGCTCCTCCGGAAAGGTTTCCCAACTCCCCACGGCAAGGCGGCTATCGTGTGCCGCGGGCAGTCGTCGATCTGGTGTCAGCTCGACCAATTGACCTCCAGATCGTGGAGGGAATCAGGTCCATCGCGGGTGGCGAGGGCCCGTGGGTTTCCTGGGCCGCGCCCGTGAGTCCCGGGGTGCTTATTGCCGGTACCAACCCAGTCTGTACTGATGCCGTTTGCGTGGCAGTTATGGGCTTTGATCCCATGGCGGACCGGGGGACACCTCCGTTCACGATGTGCGACAGCACACTGCGGCTGGCCGAGAAGGTTGGCCTGGGAACGCCTCGCCTGGACCGAATTGAAGTTGTCGGCAAGCGCATCAAAGACGTTGTCTATGACTACGCGGCCCATTACAGGCGAAATGTCGCACAAGAGAAGGTTCGGAGCAGTGTCCCGACCTACTGGGGGTGACGTGTCGACGGTGATCAAGCAAGTTGAGCCCGTTTCTTTTTGAAGCATCAGCACCCTTAAGTCTGGCGCCGCAAGTCTCCATCTCCCGCAATCCCAGACAAAGGTGACCTATGAAAAAATCGACGATATTGAGCAGTGTCCTGTTAATGTGCCTGTTTGGTCAATGCCTGATCGCACAGAATTATCCGAAGACAGAGATTTCCAATAAACTCATCCATGCCGTCGTCATGTTGCCCAATGCCGAGCACGGCTCATATCAAGGCACCCGATTCGACTGGTCGGGCATCATCTCCAGTTTGCAATACGCTGGGCACAATTATGTCGGGCAGTGGCACCATCCGAATAGTCCAAAGATCAATGACGCGGTTACGGGCCCGGCTGAAGAGTTCCTCACGAGTTTGGGATACGACCAGGCGAATCCGGGTGGGACGTTTGTCCGGGTTGGTGTTGGGATCCTGCGCAAGCCTAATGAGACGGCCTATCAGCGCTTTAAGACCTATGACATCGTCCAACCCGGACAATGGATTATCCGGAAGGGAAAGAACTGGATCAGATTCACTCAAAAACTAAACTCCGAAGATGGCTATGCGTACGTTTACGAGAAGACTCTCCGATTGAAGAAAGGGAAGCCTGAACTCGTCATAGATCACTCGTTAAAGAACACCGGGCAGAAGACGATCGAAACGGATGAGTACAGTCACAATTTCTTCGTCATTGACCACGAAGTCGTTGGGCCGGATATTGCCATTCGGTTTTCGTTTGTACCCAAGCCTACAAGCAAGTTGCAGAATGGTGCTGAAATCCATGGAAAGACAATCACCTTTACGCGAGAGCTTCAGAGAAGGGAGTCTGTCTTTACTGAGTTAGATGGTTTTGGCAGGGGACTGCGTAAATTTAACATTCGAGTCGAGAATCGGAAATCAGGTGCTGGAGTTCGGATATCTGGCACTCGTCCCTTGACGAAGGTGGTGTTCTGGTCCATTCGCACGGTGGCCTGTCCGGAAACGTACGTTCATCTGGATATTCATCCCGGTGAAGCGACGCGTTGGAAAACCAGGTTTGATTTCTACACGATGACCCCGATGCATGATAACTAATTGTGCTTGGATAAGTCTGTTGGGATTGCGTGCTCGATCCGGCATAGTCCGGGTTCCGACCTGGCGCCCGGTCCGGCTGCAGTTTGACTTGAACGACCATCCCTGGCTCGCCCCCTGACTGCACCGACGCCGCATCGACCATACCTTACTCGACAATGCCTTTACCCGGTGGCCGGCTGGGGGCAGGCGCAGCGTCTCTCAGATGTGCCCGGCGTGGGAACAGCACTCCGGCCCCACCGCCCATAGTTGCCAACCGCACGCTTTTGCTGACCGGTTGTCGCCTAAGCCTCACCGCGTGGCGCCCGGCGAAAGACACAGGGGAATCTCCTGTTGGCGCGCCGCCAAGCGCGGCAATGTGTGTGGAGAAGATTTGTGATAAGTCACATTCGGCGACGAAGCGGCAGGTCGCCGATCAATGAGCACGCTGGTCCCTTCCGAATGGCTGACAGCGGTATTTCCTTCAAGTGTCCTTCGTCACGCAACCGAGCAATCGCTGTTGCCCCGCGCCGTACAATATTTACTTCCTTCCCTGGAGATGAATCAACTGGGAAGGGGTCTGGGAAGCGGCTGACAACAAGCGGTTGCGACGCTCGCGGTTGTATTTTCTTTTCCGGCTCTCGTGCAGCACAAACAAGATGGCTACCAGGGGCAGGGGAAGAATATCCAACGCCAGATGCCGCGTTGCCGCCTCCCTGACCCGTACTTCGCCGGAACACTGTCCCACTTCCTGTCCGCGTCGAACCACGATGGTGACATGCCAGAGTCCGCGCGCGGGAAACAAAAAATTCGCTGCCTGCATCCATTTGATGATGGCCTGCGCGTGCGTGGCGTGGAGCACGAGGCGCCTGCCGTGACCACCGGCGCGAGTGAGAATGAACTCGACGTGCGCGTCTTCGACCATGCCCGGCCTGCCCGCGCGTTGCACTGCAACACTGAAATCAGCACGGCCCGTGCTGAGTGTGTCCGGAGTACTGAAGAACGTGACGATAAAGGGTCCGGCGGCCTGACGGAAGCGAAGACGGCCTCCGCAGGCAAAGGCAAGGTTGACGTACCCGAAAACAACGAGGATGACCAGGAGCGCGCCCAAAATCGATTGGAGGCTGAATTCTCTTCTCATCACATTCCAACTCCTCGCATGTACATGGGCTGGGTGAAGACCCAGACGGCGGCGGCATAGAGCGCGGTGCTGCTGACGGCCCATATGACTGTCATGGACCAGATGCGGCGAGCCGAATTCGCCATCTGACGGATCACCTCGTATCCTGCGTACCAGGAAACAAACAGACCCAAATTTGCGATCCAGAGCTGAACGTCGAAGAGGTCCATGCCGTTCGTGCCGAGCAGCGGGGAGACCATCGAAGATGACAATGCCGCCATCATTTTGTGTGGCATGAGCGCGGCGTGCTGCACAGCCTCATGATATCCCGGCAAAAGCTCAGCGGAAACGTGTTCAAAAAGCACCGGGAGGGATGGCCACGTGGTGGCCAGGTGGAATGCCAGGTGGCCCAGCCAGATGGAAAGGCCAAGCGGAAGCAGCGCGACCGAAAACCGGCAGAAGACAGTACGGAGGGTCTGGCCCCTGGCAAACGATTGCAGCAGCCTCGCTACTCCAATGTAGAGCAGCAATAGAATAGCGGAGAGCAGTACGGTGGCCAGCAGCGACACCAGCGAATTCCCGGCCCACGGATGCCGCTGCCGAAAGCCGTCGAGGATGCTGACGACAGGTGCAATCATGACTGCGGCGTTGGGGACGGAAGAGAAGACGACAACCAGAATGAGCAAGGCGAAATCGGGACGGGCAGAGATCCGGCCAAGAGAAGAACGAACCGGGTCTCGCGTGAGGTCGCGAAATGGCGACTGAGCTGTGATGGAGACGTTGTCCTTTGGACAGGCCTTGACGCAGTCGAGGCAGAGGGTGCAATCGTGATTGCCGACTTTGTTCGGCAAATAGAGTTTAAGCTCGCAGCCGCGGTGTGTGCTGTTGCCGCGAATGCAATCGTGGGTGGAGCAAGTGGAGCACGTCTGCTGGCTGCGAACACCCAATTCAAGCGGGGCGAACAGCGATGCGATGAAGTTGAACTGGCCGATGGGGCAGACGTACTTGCAAAAGCTGGCGCCGCGAAACACCATGTTGATGGTGCTTGCAGCAGCAACGTAGGCAATGAGAATCAGGGCGGTGTCAAACGGAGAGTTCCAGAGTGAGAACTGTTCGTAAGCCCAGAAGAACAGCAGCATCAGCCCTGCCGCCAGCCATTTGGACGATAACCATTCCGGCCAGCGCAACTGGGGGAATTTCAGGCGACGCGCCAGTTCGCGCGGCAGGGTAAACGGACACGCCAGGCAGAAGATGTTTGCGACGAACAGCAGCAGAATGAGGTAGATCGTCCGAATGACGTTCCAGACCAGGGATCCGGCGAGATTCAACGCGCTAACCTGCACGCCAAACAGGCCGTCGAAGATAACCGCCGAAATCGCAGCGATGCTGAAAACCTGGAGGGCGCGCCGTCCGTAACGCGACCGCAGGACTGGCCCGGCAACCGGAGCACGGAGCAAATCGAAAGAGGCCGGTGCACTAATGGCCGCCGCCGGGGAGATTGCTTTCTCCGGCACAACGGGCTCCGTGGACTCGGAAGGTTCCGACACCACTTGCATCAGGAGCACAAACAGGGCGCCAATAGAGACTAGCAGACCGATATATAGCATCAGGCTGCCGGCCAGCTTCTGATCGGCCATTGCGCTGATTCCGAAGAGGCGAGGGACATGCGCGTAGGTGGGATAGATGATCCGGTTGTCCATAACAATGATAAAGCCAATAAAAAAGAGAACGAAGTTGGCTGAGGCCAGGTACAGGATGGCCGCCCAGCGCGAGGACCGGATCTGGTTGGGCCAGGGACGGATGACATACCACCAGAACGCCAGGGAAGTGAAAAAGTAACAGCCGTGTTCCACCTGGTGCCAGAAGTTGGAGCGCAACGCCAGTTCATAAGCGGCGGGCACGTGCCACACCACCATCGCCAGGACCATGGATGTCCATCCGAAGACGGGATTGGTGAAAACATCCTGCGGCCAACGAATAACGCGTGAGTTCATCCAGGGCGCAAGTTCGTCGCTCACAAAACTGCGTGGCAAGCCTCGCAACAACGGCACAACGGGGTTGCCAAGCAGTAGAAGCGGCGGGGCTATGGACATGAGCATCAGGTGCTGCAGCGTGTGTGTCACCAACAGGAATTCATCGAGCGCATCGAGTGGGGAAGCGAGCGCGAGCCAGAGGGTGAGCAGTCCGGCGAAAAAGCAGAGGGCACGCCATAGAGACAGTTCCCGTGGCCGGGTAGCGCGTGCCACACGCCATCCCCGCAGATACAGGATGCCGGCAATCAGCACGCCGAGAGTGGGCCAGAGGGGTATGGTCCACGACTCCGCTATGGCTTCAGGGAGGGATTGCACCATTTCGTCGTATCCAGTTGGCTACGTCAGCGGGGCATATTCGGTCCTGTGCGGACCTAAATATCAGGGGGAAAGTGTCATCACGGTTCGTACAGTTGATACACCTAAGCACTGGAGCGGAACTTCAGATTGCCCGCCGATATCTCACTGATTCTTAAATCTTCCATGCCCGAAGGCCGGAGGCAGTGCACCGCAGCCGTTTCGGCCCGAATGGTGATCCATCATCCGATCCGGATGCCAGCCGGCCATCCTGAACACAGGCCGCACATCAATGTTAAAATTCACCGCCATATCTAACCCGGTCGATCAGGCCCGGTCAAAGCCTTGGCGGATCTTCAATCCCGCTGCCGGATGCTTCCTTGGCGGACAAGACCTCCTCGCCGGGAGTCGTCGGTGCCTCCTGCGAAGCGGAATGGCGCCGCTCCAGCCGCTTGCAGAGTCCATAAGCCACCAGAAAGGTAAACGCAGGAACAACGAAGACGAGAATCCGCAAAAGAGTTCGGATTTGGACCACCGAACCGCCTGTCATTACGGCGATGACGTCATCGCCGCCTGCGCAGAGAAGTACCATAAGGCAGGAAAGAAGCGCGCACCCAAACGCAGTGTTGAATGGCTGTTGATAGGGGAGGCGCAAAACATTGTGAGGTTGATCGTCGCGCGAAATCAGCTTATCAAGAAATGGATAGAGATAGAGCACCCCAAAGACGATCCCCGGAAACAATACCGCAGGGAAGAAGACTTCGGGGATCAGCAATCCCCCGATGCTAAGGTTGACGCCCGGGAAGAGACGCATTGCTCCCTCTATCCATCCGAGGTACCAGTCGGGTTGGGCGCCCGGCATGATCGCAATGGGGTTGTAAGGCCCGTAGATCCAAATAGGATCAATCTGTACTAAGGCGCCCAGCGCCGCGATCACCGCAGCAACCAGGAAGAAAAAGCCGATCGTCCTGGCAGTGTACGTTGGCCAAAGGCGGGTTCCGACGATCGAACGATCGGTGCGTCGCGGTCCTGGATAATTCGTATGCAACTGCCGCCAGACGAGGGCCAGGTGTACCCCGATCAGGAGTGCGATTGTTCCCGGGACCACAAAGACATGCAAGAT
>JBJKQK010000155.1:0-36006 GCA_046705285.1 Terriglobia bacterium | reverse complement strand
CACGCCACTCGGCCGAAATCCCCTATGTGTTCGGAGATCTGAAATGGAAGAAAGCGCCATGGCAGCCGGTCGATTTCAAGATTTCCGAAGCCATGATGTCCTACTGGACGAATTTCGCGAAGACCGGCAATCCCAATGGCCCCGGATTGCCCCACTGGCCGCGCTACGACTCACGGGACGGCTACCAGGTGATGGTTCTGGGGCCCCACATTCATGCCCGTCCGGCCGAGCACCGAAAGCGCTTCGAGTTCCTGGATTCCTGCCTCGCTCGCTACCGCTGAGGCCCGACTCCGCCTGTGCCGTGCCGAGACCCGGCGGGTGGGTCGGCCCCCCGGCTTCTTCTTCCAGGCCGAGGAGAATCGAAGAAAGGTAGCGCAGAGTTTCTGAATTCTGAACCTCTGCGGCCTTTAACTTTTTCAGACCAAGAACCGCAGAGTCTGGAATTCTCAGACTCTGCGCAACACGCCTTGCGATGTGTGATCAGCGCGCAAGGCAGAATTGCCTTGACAAATGTCGGCTAGTATGGTAGTCTCTTCTGAGCCTCTGGAGGGATGTCGCGCCACTGGGAGGCCATGGTAAAACAATGGCGGGATTGGATGCAAACCGGGCTGGGGACCTGCACGAGTCGTTGCCGGAAAACGGCACAAACCGTGACAAATGGCGTCCAGGCAGTGAGAAAAATGGGACAAAAGAATTCTTTTTTGGCAAAACGAACCGGAGAAGTGATTGAAAACAAAGGATCGGGGTTCAAAAACGAACCGAAACGTACCTAAAAACGAAGCGGAGAAGTTGTTGAAAACACTAGAGTGCATAAAAAACGAACCGGAACGAACCGAAAAACGAAGCGGGCCATCTTGTTGAAAATAAACGATGGACAAAAAATGTCTGGCCGTCAAATCATGGATTTCCGGCCCGTTGTTTCATCCAGGCACTGGACGATCAGCCCAGGAGTTTCCCGCGTCTTCGCCTGGTTCCGGCTCTGTCTCGGAAACAACCCGGGAATTCTCTTCAACTTTCCCCCGAAGACTGTCCTGCGCGTTATATAATTTCAGGTTTACATGCCAGCTGAAATCGGGTCAGGACCGCAATGAGTTGGAATCGAAAGAAATGGTTGCTGTTTTCCGGCGCGGCTGTTGCGGCCGTTGTTGTGTCTTTCCTTGTGGTCGAGAGGCGGTCGGTGGCGCAGCCGGGCAAGGGCCTGGGAGCAACCGCAGCCCGGTCCGCTACGGGCGCGGCAGCGCTTCAGACATACCGCAACCTGGGCGAGGCTTATTACGAGCAGGGCAAATATGATCTGGCGATCGGCCAGTTCCAGAAGGTGACCAACTCCGGCCATGCCCTCGCCACGGATTACATGGATCTTGGCCTGGCTTTCATCCAGGCGAACCAACTCAACCATGCGCTTGCGGCTCTGACCACCGCCAAGCAGATGGCCCCCAGGCTCATCAACATTGATTACTGCCTGGGGATTCTCGACAAGCGGGAACTTCACTTCGGCTCCGCTGAAACGGAGTTCAGGAAAGTTCTCGCCGTGCACCCCGACGATCCTGCTTCATGGTTTAATCTGGGAACCGTCTACTTTGCCGAAAACAAGTTGGAGCTGGCCCTGCAGGCTTACGAGCGAATCAACAGCATGGGCTTTGCGCGCGCGCAGAACTTCTACGTTGCCTCCCTGTTTCGAACTTTCACCACTCTGGTTCGCCTGGGCCGGCGCCCTGAAGCAAAGAAGATGTTAGCCCTCCATCAGCGGTACAGCGATCGAGTACCCAGCGTTTCTCTCCAGGGTACGGCGCTCGAAAATGGCGACTATGGCAGGATTCTCATTCCATCCACTTCACCCGTCCTCGTAGGGAGCGGAGCTGCATCGCGTCCCGTTACGTTCCGCCCGATCAGCTCGCAGATGGGCATTTCTTTGAGCGGCGCAAGCTCGCCCGCGGCCGCCTCTTCAGTCGAAGCAGGGAGCGCAAACTATTCGCTCGATTTCGCCCGAAAGAAGTTGATGCCCCTGCTGGGGCCTTCAATCGCGATAGGCGACTACGATGGTGACAACCATCCCGATCTTTACATAGTAAATCCTGGCGGCACGAACCAGCTTTTCCATAACAACGGCAACGGCACTTTTGAGAATGTCACCGCCAAAGCGGGAGTGGAAGGTCCGCCGGATTCCGTCTCCGCCACTTTCGCGGATTACAACAACAGCGGCCACCTGAGCCTGTTTGTCGCGGGGCTGGGCGGCGTTCGGCTCTATAAGAACAACGGCAATGGAACCTTTACGGACGTGACCCGGCAGGCAGGGCTGAAGCCGCAGCCGGGAGTGATCGATACGCGAGCGCTCTTGTTCGACGCCGACGACGACGGCCTGCTTGACCTCGTCGTCACTTCTTACACAAACCTCAACTCGCCACCCCGTCGGACCAGCTTCCGGTTTCCCAATGATTTCCCGCCCGCCCAGATTCATTTTTACCGGAACAACGGTAACGGCACCTTCACCGACATCACCGGCCAGTCCGGTCTTGGCAGCGTCCGTGGACGCTTTCGCAATGTCCTTTTCGCCGATTTCAATGGCGGCGCCTATCCCGACCTCGTGTTCTTTCGCGATGACGGCCCGCCGATATTCTTCAAAAACCTCGGCGGTGACAGGTTCGTCAATCGAACCGCCCAGGCAGGGCCGGCTTTCAGCAAATCCACTGCCATTGGCGGGGCAGTCGCTGATCTCAATCACGACGGAAAGTTCGACCTTGCCCTGTGGACCACAAAGGGTTACGAGGTTCTGAGGAACAACGGCCACGCACGGTTCACACCCTTTCCCGACCTGCCCGCCATCAAAGGGCCTGCCGGACTTCTCGCTTTCCGCGGGCTCGCCGCCGACATCAACGGCAACAGTTACGTTGACCTGCTGCTGGCCGATTCCACAGGAAGATTGCACCTGCTGGCCAATCGCCTGGGGCACTTCCATTCCGAGGTGATCCATCTTCCGTTGAGCCCATCTGGCAGGATCGCTTCGCTTAAAACTGCCTGGCTTGGACAGCCCGGGATCCTGGACCTTGTAGGCGTCACACGCGACGGGAAGTTCCTGGCCTGGCAGAAAACAGGACCGAAAGAACATTGGCTTGAAGTGAGCATGGATGGCACCAAGAGCAATAAGGAGGGCGTCGGATCGGAAATCGAACTGAAACAGGGGAATTTTTACGACAAGGTTCTGATCACCGGTGGTCCCGCCTATGTCTACACCGGCAGCCTTGCCAGGCTGGACGTGGTGCGGGCAACCTGGCCGACTGCGATTGTCGAGAACCAGCTGAACGTGACGACCGATAAGGCGATAGAATTTCGCGAGTCACAGCGTCTGGCCAGTTCCTGCCCGCTGCTCTACGCATGGAATGGTAAGCGCTTTGGTTACGTTACTGACATCCTCGGCGTCGGGCCTCTGGGCGAACTGGCTCCGGACGGCACGCGCATCAAGCCTTATCCTCGTGAGTTCGTCCGGCTGCCGGACACCTTGCACGAGCGCAATGGCGCCTACGATTTCCAGGTCACGGATGAGATGAGGGAGGTTGATTATTTCGACCGCCTCGGCCTGATCGTCGTCGACCATCCCGCCGGTGAGAAAATCTTCTCGAATGAAATCTATTCATCGACGCCGCGTCCGCCGAAGCTCTACGCCATCGGCAAGGAGCGTCTGCCCCTTTCTGCAGTCGATGGCCACGGTCGGAATGTTCTGCCCCTGATCAGCAAAGTCGATCATCGCTACCCGCACGACTTCCGGCGGCTGCGCATTCTGGGCATGGCCCAATTGCACACCCTGACACTGAATCTTGGAAGGCTGCGAAACGCCCGGAAGGTTTCTCTGTGGCTGACCGGGTGGGTTTTCTGGACGGATTCGAACGGCGCGCGCGCCATGATGCACGACCCCAGCCTGCCCATGATCTCTCCTTATCTTCAAGTGCGGAACCGGCAGGGGAAATGGGTCACCGTGATCCACGATATGGGCTTGCCCAGCGGAACCGAACGCACCATGCGCGTCAACCTGACGGGCAAGTTCCTCACCAACGACCATCACGTCCGGATCGTGACCAACCTTTGCGTCTATTGGGATCGCATCTTCTTCACCACCAACGACCGCGTTGTCCAGCCCAGCGTCGAAATCCCGCCGGAGTCGGCCAATCTTCACTATCGTGGCTTTTCGGTGGTGGCGAGCGACCCGCAGCACATCCAGCCGGACCATTTCGAGTACACTTCCCTGATGCCACAGGCGCCCTGGAATCCCATGCAGGGCTTCTATACGCGCTACGGTAACGTCGAGCCGCTGCTGGCCAGGGCCGACAGCCAATTGGTGGTGATGTCCACCGGCGACGACATGGGCGTCCGATTCAGCGCTGCGAATCTCCCGCCTCTGAAACCGAACTGGGTCCGCTCTTTCTTCCTCGACGCCACCGGATACGCGAAAGACGGCGATCCCAACACGGCATACTCAGCCACCGTCAACCCGCTGCCCTTCCGCTCTATGGGGAACTACCCGCCCGGACCGGCGGATCATGTGCCGGATAGCCTGGCTTATCGAGAGTATCTGCGGAAATACGAGACGCGGCCGTCTTACAGGCTGATTCCGCCACTGGCGCCGACCGATTAAATGGTGGTCGCGCGAATGGAGTGGATCCCGGGAGCCGGCAAATCCTTATAGGCCTTCATATCTAGCCTACTCTGGACCTTCCCCCATCTTGCCTCGGTAAGACCCGCACTGGACTTTGGCCGCCTGAACTCAATTCAAGCCATTGGGGAAAGTTGGCAATGCCCGCACGGGAAAGACAGGCCCTCCTGCCCGCCACGCTTGCGTCATTCGAACTCCTGTCCCTCTTGATCGACCGTTGCCCCGTCATCGAAACCCGTCCGAATGTCCGGCGTGGCAGACAATCCGGAGGTCGAGGCTGCATTCTATCAGCAGCGGGCCTGTGTCCTACTGAACGCGGCTTGAAGAATCCGCAGTCGGCAAGGAAGCAGCCGGCGCTAAAAGTCCGAGTCCCTGCAGAAGAAAAATCGTCCGCTGCGCGGCGCCACGCCACACCAGTTGGCAACTTTCTCCCTGGCAGTTCTGGACATACACATCCCCCCCCGAATACTCCAAACTGCAATTCTTGAAAACACAGTTGACAAACACACCCTCGTCAAGGATGACGTGCTGATTTTCGAACGTTCTGTCTTCGTATCGAGTCATACCTTCAAACCAAGTCCTTTATAGAAGCACTCGGGAATTTCATCGATATCGCCCCTCCCCCGCGCTACGCATCGAAAGCGCGCCCGGCAACGCGCGCAACGCGGAGAGCCTATCATTTGCCATGGCAGGATGCAATCGTTAGCAGGTATGCAATTACTGCCCATTGACTTCTCCGATCAGTACCTTGCTGAGCGGCCTTCGTCTCTGCCAGCGCAAGCCAAAGAAGCTATTTTTCAGGCCTGGGCCGTAGCGGTCCCTCGCAACCAAGCCTGCCCGGGAATTGGCACAGGCCGGCGAAGCATGTCAGTGACTGCACGGCGCAGCCTTGCTACGGCGCCAGCGTGCAACTGCGACACCCTTGACTCATCGATTCCAAGCTGGGAACCAATCTGCTTCATTGTCAGCAAATCCTTGTAATACAGGGTCAGGATCGCGCGTTCGCGTTGCGTCAGGTTTCCAATCGCGCGCGACAGAATGTCTCTCTGTTCCCGAAGGTAGCAAAGAGTAAAGGGATTATCCTCCGCACCAGCGGCAAGGTCCTCTTCATCAATCCGCTTGCAGACATCCTGCGAAATCCTGCAACCCGGCCCATCGAATCCCAGACGCTGCAACTCGGCCAGCCGCGCATACCAACTCGGGAGGCTCATTCCCATGGCCTCAGCCATTTCAGAGTCTCCCGCCGGGCGACCGAGCCGGCGCTCGAGCGTCTGGCAGGTCGATTCGATCTTCTTGATCCTTCTCCTCATGTCGCGGGAAGCATGGTCCTGGCCTCGCAGCGAGTCAATGATCGCCCCGCGTATTCTGTGCCGGGCGTAACTCTCGATCGTTACTCCCCTGGCAGGGTCAAATTTCCTCACTGCGTCAAGCAGCCCCAAGGTACCCTCACTCACCAGATCATCCAGTTCAACGTGTGCCGGGAGACGTCCTCGAAGCTGAAAGGCAACACGCTTAACCAGAGGCAACAGCCTTACCACCAGATCGTTGAAACTTACCCCGTCATGCGAAGGCCCTCGACTGAGGGCCGTCCGAGGCGCCTTGCTTGTACAAAGACGGCTTCGGCAGGATCTTGGAAAACCATTGCCCCGGCGGCAATCTTGCTTCTCTTTCTGCTTCTCATCAGCACTTGACGGAACTGCGAATTGGATGGCCACTTCAGCACCCCCTCAGAGTTTTCACGCGGCCCTCAACAGAAATCGGGTCACGCGGTGTCGCGGTGCGGCTTCACGTGGCTGAAAGCCTGCATTCGCCGCGCGCCAACCTTCCAAAGCACGGCACGGGCCAACTCCCCTTCGAGGCTAGCGAAGGCAGCTATCCAAGCCCTACGGAAAGCCGCTGAAGCCCCCGCCCCCTACGGCGAGTTTCAGCCCATCAGGGGCAGCCATTTACCTCTCCAAAGGCAGGACACCATCTCATATTCGCCGTCTTTTCAAGAGGTTCGAACCCTGGATCGTCTGCGAACTCTCGGCCGTGGATCGGGAGCCAGAGTCACGCCGTCGTTTCCTTGTACGCAGCGTGACATTAAATGAAACTGAAGCCTGAACGGCGCCTGGAATTTACGCACAGTGGAACGCGTGAAATCCATGAATTTTCAAAACGGGAAAGGCAGAATTTCCGCCTATCTTTTCTTCTCCGTGAAATCTAAGAACGCCTTCATGAGAAGAAACTATGATTTATGCTGGAGCTGAAGGCGCTCGGGAGGTTAGAAGCGGCGCGGTTTCTGTCCGATTCCAAAACGGGAAGGATTCCCGTTTTGGGAATCCCCCCTATGCCACGCCACCACTTCCGCTTCCCACGCCCATGAAGCACCCTCCCCAGAATCGGGGTGAAGTAATCTGAAAGTCGAAAGGACTACTTGGCTCCGTGCCCGCGGGAGTCCGCAGACATGCGGAATGGCGGCAAAAGGACCAACGTCCGAGAGGAGAAAACCCACCAGACAACCCTCCTTGGATCCAGGTCAAAGTCCGGGCAAGTAGCTTGATAGTAGTCGGGATTTCCGATGAATAGGAGTCTCAAAATATATGGCATTTATCACTAACAAAGAATATCTTTTGCAAAATTTTGAGACATCGTATATATTCTCTGCGTTCGTTGGGGTATTAGTCATTGAGTCAGGCCTCGGGGGGCGAGGTCGAATCCTTATAAAGCAAAGAAGAACTAGAGAAAGTTGACTGCCTCAGTTGCCGCAGCTTGTGATTCTGCAGGTTCGTACTTAGGGCTCTGTCATGTCTCAAATATTTCATCGCGGTATGAACACCGTTGCCAGGGTAAGTATCTATGGCATCGTTTTCATCTTAGCTCTCATTGGTTATGTTAGTTGGCAAGTTAACCGGTCCGCTTACTTTACGTACATCGATCGTCCGATTCCGCAGCCGGTTCCCTTTAGCCACGAGCACCACACGGCCCAACTCGGCATCGATTGCCGCTATTGCCACACCTCGGTTGAGACCTCATGGTATGCAGGCATGCCGCCAACCCACACCTGCATGTCCTGCCATTCACAGCTTTGGAAGCATGCCGCGATGCTGGAGCCCGTGCGAGCCAGCTACCGGACCAACGAGTCAATCTTGTGGAACCGCGTCAACGCGCTGCCGGATTTTGTCTACTTTAATCACAGCATTCATATTGCTAAAGGGATTGGCTGCACCACGTGTCACGGCCAAATTGGAACGATGCCGATCACATGGCGGGCGCACACACTTTACATGCGGTGGTGCATCAACTGTCATAAGCATCCGGACCGATATGTCCGGCCCAAAAAGGACGTATTTGATCCGATTTACTATCCACCTCCTGACCAGATTGCCATGGGGCGCAAGCTGGTGAAGGAGTATCACATAAAGAGTCTTACTAGTTGTGACACGTGTCATCGCTAAAACGCATAAATAGGGATAATCAATGAAGGATAGGAACTTCATCGACCTCAGCGCAATTCAGGCAACCCTTGAAAAGGATGGCAAGAAACGCTTCTGGAAAAGCCTGGAACAACTGGCGGAAACGGACAAGTACAAGGAACTTGCGAGTCGCGAATTCCCCAAGAATCCCCCCTTCAGGCAAGCGGAATCCGGAATAAGCAGGCGGAACGTTCTGAAGCTGATGGCGGCTTCCGCCGGATTGGCGGGTCTGACCGCCTGCACAAAACTTCCGATCGAACATATCGCTCCCTACGTGCGGCCTCCGGAGGAGTTCGTTCCGGGAAATCCGCTGTACTACGCGACGTCCGTGCCGCGGCCTGAAGGCGGCGCACTCGGATTGCTGGTGAGAAGCAACATGGGGCGTCCTACAAAGGTGGAGGGAAATCCCGACCATCCCGCCAGCCTGGGCAGGACGGATGTTTTTGCACAGGCTTCCGTGCTCGATCTCTGGGACCCGGACCGCGCGCGGTCGGTGATGCAAGAAGGTGCAATCGTCAATTACAGCGACTTTCTTAGTCTGCTAGGTCAACTGCGAAACCAGTATCTGACGCAACTGGGTGCAGGATTTCGGATTCTGACTGAAACGGTGACGTCACCGTCTCTGGGAAGCCAGCTTAAGGCGCTTTTAGCGGATTTTCCGCAGGCCAAGTGGCACCAGTACACTCCCATCAGCCGTTATGCCGAACGGGAAGGCGTCCGGACCGTCTATGGCGAATACCTCAGCACATATTACAGGGTCGACCAGGCAGAAGTGATTGTATCACTGGATGCCAACTTCCTTTGTTCCGGGCGGGGCGGTGTTAGATACGCTCACGACTTTGCCGATAAGCGGCGGATAACAGATACGGGAAGTCCCATGAATCGGCTGTACGTCGTTGAGACGATGGCGACGATTACCGGCGCGACAGCCGATCACCGCATACCGTTGCGACCCAGCCAGGTGGAGGGTTTTGCCAGAGCTCTGGCGGCTGCCGTGGGCGTCAAGGGAATCGATACCGGTGCTCAAATCCCACCGGGTGTGCCTGCGGATTGGATTCCCGGAATCGTGAGTGATTTGCAGAAAAACCGCGGAGCAAGCATTGTCATGGCGGGCGAACAGCAACCGCCCGTCGTCCACGCGTTGGCCCATGCCATCAACGCCACTCTCGGGAACGTAGGGAAAACGGTCATTTATACCGATCCGATCGAAGCCCAGCCCGTGAACGAGATGGAATCCATTCGAGAGCTGGCGGCTGACATGCACGCGGGGAAAGTCGAGACCCTGCTGATCGTCGGCGGGAATCCTGTGTACAACGCTCCTGCCGATTTGGAATTCGAGAAGGCCCTCAACAACGTGGGCCTCCGTCTCCGGCTGGGAATTTACAATGACGAGACCTCCTATCGCTGCCACTGGTTTGTCCCCCAGGCCCACTACTTGGAATCCTGGAGCGACGAGCGCGCCTACGATGGCACGGCCTGCATCGTCCAGCCATTGATCGCTCCGCTTTACGACAACCATTCAGCTCATGAAATCTTTGGCGCCCTTCTTGGAAATCCGGGCCGCACGCCACACGAGTGGGTGCGAGGTTATTGGGCGGATCAGAAGCTGGCGACGCCCGTTGAATATGAAACATTCTGGGAGACATCTCTTGAGAGAGGCGTCGTTTCGGGAACTGCTTTCCCCGCGAAGGCCGTCACTCCGAAGGCCGATTTCGCCGCCAGCATCGGTCAAGGCAGGACCGATAGCACCTCTGGTGCCGGATTAATGGAAATCGTCTTTCTCCCCGACCCGACAATCTGGGATGGGAGTTACACCAACAATTCCTGGCTTCAGGAGCTTCCAAAGCCTCTTTCCACAATCACCTGGGACAACCCGGCTTACATTAGCCCCAATACTGCCCAGCAACTCGGCCTGCATCATGATGACGTTGTGGAAATTGCTTATGAAGGGCGTAAGCTTCGCATCCCGGTTTGGGTTCTGCCCGGCCCAGCCGACCGCTGCCTGACCTTGACTTTCGGTTATGGGCGCCACCGCGCGGGACGAGTCGGCAACGGGACAGGGTTTAACGCCTACACCATCTGGACATCGGACAAGCCCGGCTTCGCGGTGATTCCTACCCCCAAAAAGACGGGTGATCAGTATCATCTCGTAACGACCCAGAACCACCACTTCATCGAGCAGGGCGAGCGAAGAACGTCAGAAATCGAAAGCGTTAACGCTTTCAAGCGAGACCTCGTCCGGGTCGCGACCCTCGACGAATTTCATGCGGACCCCGATTTTGCGGCCGATCCGCCGGAAGAAACTACCCAGGCGCCCAACCTCTACCCTCCCTATGATTACAGCAAGGGATATCAGTGGGGCATGTCGATTGACTTGAACAGTTGCGTGGGCTGCAATTCATGCGTCGTGGCCTGCTACGCCGAGAACAACATCGCGGTGGTCGGGAAAACACAGGTTGACAACGGACGCATTATGCAGTGGATTCGCGTGGACACGTACTGGCGAGGCGGCCTGGAAAACCCCGAAACCTATCATGTCGTAATGCCCTGCATGATGTGTGAAAATGCGCCCTGCGAATATGTCTGCCCGGTTGGCGCAACCATGCACAGTCCCGGCGGATTAAACCTGATGATTTACAACCGCTGCATCGGGACGCGGTATTGCTCAAACAATTGCCCCTACAAGGTCAGGAGATTCAATTTTGAGCTGTTCTCAGACTGGACAACACCCAGCTTATACGGCGTGAGGAATCCCGACGTCACGGTCCGCAGCCGGGGCGTCATGGAAAAATGCACTTATTGCGTACAGCGCATCAAGGAAGCCGAAATCCGGACGCAGGTGGAAAAGCGCACCATCCGGGACGGCGAAGTCGTCACTGCGTGCCAGCAGGTATGCCCCACCCAAGCCATCGTCTTTGGAAACATCAATGATCCCCACAGCAAGGTTGCAAACCTGAAAGCTCAATCGAGGAAATACGTCTTGTTAGCCGAACTAAACATCCGTCCAAGAACGTCGTATTTGGCGCGATTGCGAAATCCGAATCCGGAGATCAAGGAGTAAGGGGATGGCTGGAAATGAACCCGAAAATGTGGGTACGCTGGTTTCCCCGGGCACTGAAGTCCTTGGTCCCGGTCACACTTACGGTTCCGTCACTGATAAAATCAGCTCCATTGTTCTGACTCGCGGCACGGGCAGGAAGTACAAGGTTGGGTTCGCGGTCGCGGTGCTGATGTTTCTGGCGCTGAACTTCGGCATCACGGTCCTGATGGCGGTCGGCGTCGGAGTCTTCGGAATTAATATTCCGGTTGGCTGGGGCTACTGCATCACCAATTTCGTCTGGTGGATTGGAATCGGCCATGCCGGCACGCTGATCTCAGCCTTTCTGCTGTTGATGCGGCAGCAATGGCGGACCTCGATCAACCGTTTTGCCGAGGCCATGACATTGTTCGCCGTGGCTTGCGCCGGCACGTTCCCCCTGCTGCACCTTGGCCGCCCATGGCTCTTTTACTGGCTGTTTCCCTACCCTGACACGATGGGAGTCTGGCCACAGTTCCGCAGTCCTCTGGTCTGGGACGTCTTTGCAGTCTCAACCTATGCAACAGTTTCGCTGTTGTTCTGGTATGTCGGACTTATTCCCGACCTGGCGACGGTTCGTGACCGGGCTACGAAAAAGTTCAAGAAGGTCATCTACGGCGTTTTCGCACTCGGATGGCGCGGGTCTGCACGGCACTGGAAGCGGTATGAGATGGCGGGTCTGCTGTTGGCGGGATTGGCCACGCCGCTGGTCGTCTCCGTCCACACGGTGGTGAGCTTTGACTTTACCATTGCGATCCTTCCCGGCTGGCACAGCACGATGTTCCCGCCCTACTTTGTTGCCGGCGCCATCTATTCCGGGTTTGCCATGGTGATCGCGCTGGCCGTGCCGTTGCGCAAGTATTACGGCCTGGAAGATTTTGTGACCATCCGCCATCTCGACAACATGGGCAAGATCATGTTGGCCACAGGCTTGATCGTTTTCTACAGTTACGTCATGGAGACATTCATGGCGTTTTACGGCGGGAACAAATTTGATGAATTCATGATCTTGAACAGGATGACAGGTCCGTACGACGTGGTTTTCTGGGTCCTGATCGCGGTCAACCTTGTCATCCCACAACTACTCTGGTCATCCAAGATCAGGCGCAATCCCTTGTATCTCTGGCTGCTCTCATTTTCCGTCCAGACGGGCATGTGGCTGGAGCGTTACATGATCATCGTTACAAGCCTTCATCGCGACTTTATTCCCTCATCATGGGGGATGTTTTATCCCACGCGCTGGGACTGGATCATCTTTATCGGTTCGATTGGCTTATTCTTCACGCTGTTCTATCTGTTCATTCGCTTCCTCCCGATGATCTCGATTTTCGAGATGCGGGATCTGGTCCACAAGACAGCAGGGGAGGCCAGGCCTTAAATGGACAATAGTGAAACGGTTTACGGATTGATGGCGGAATTTCGCTCCGCGGAGGAACTGCTGGAGGCCACCAGGCTTACCAGCGAGGCGGGCTATCGTAGAATTGATGCATACTCTCCTTTTCCAATCGAGGGTCTGGCCGAAGCCATTGGATTCCATCGTACGAAACTACCCATCATTGTGTTTTGTGGGGGCCTTATTGGATGCTGTGGCGGGTTCTTTCTCCAGTGGTGGCCCAATGTTATCGGCTATCCGCTCGATATCGGCGGAAAACCTTGGGACAGTTGGCCGGCGTTCATTCCGATCACCTTTGAGTTGACAATCCTCTGTGCCGCGTTGTCGGCAACTTTCGGGATGCTGGCGCTCAACGGCCTGCCATCGCCGTATCATCCTGTGTTCAATGTGGAACGATTCTCGCAGGTTACCAAAGACAGGTTCTTTCTGGTGATTGAATCAGCGGATCCGAAGTTTGACGTGCAAGGTACCAGGCGGTTCCTGACAGAACTCAATGCTCGTGAGGTATTGGAAGTTGAAAGCTAAAAGGGGCCAGAAACAACTTTTATTACAGGCAGCGTGCTCCGCCTCATTGAACAGGCCGATGCGGTGGCGTACGCGCCCAGCCGCTGCCCTCCGGTGGGCATCGATCGCACTGCTGGGAATGCTGATGGCGGGTTGCCGGCTGGATATGCATATCCAGCCGAAGTATAAGGGGCTGGAGCCAAGCAGTTTCTTCGCCGATGGGCGCTCGGAGCGCCCCGTAGTACCCGGAACAGTGGCGCGCGGCGAACTGCGGACCGACGAACTGCTCTACACCGGAAAAATTGACGGGAAGACAGCAAACGTATTTCCTTTCCCAATCACGATGAAGGATTTGAAGCGCGGCCAGCAGCGGTACAACATTTATTGTTCACCCTGTCACGATTATGCGGGGACCGGTGACGGGATGGTTGTGCAAAGAGGCTTTCCTCCACCGCCGTCCTACCACATCCAGCGCTTGATGGATGCGCCCGTCGGCCACTTCTTTAATGTCATGACGAACGGCTACGGGACCATGTACAGCTACGCGGGCAGAGTTTCCCCGCGGGACCGATGGTGCATTGCAGCGTACATCCGCGCGCTGCAACTAAGCCAGGACGCTCCGGAAAGCGATGTTCCGCCAAAAGAACTTGCGAAACTTGAAGGAAAAGCACAATGAACGGAACCGACACTCTAATGCCGAACTTCGATCGCGCCCAGCGCTGGTCCCTCATGGTTGGCGTGGCCGCGCTTGCGGCGTGTGCATTTGGAGCGTATGTCAACTGGACAGGTTTCCTTCAAGCTTACCTCATTGCATACCTTCTATGGCTGTTAATAACCGTTGGATGCTTCGCAATTCTCATGCTGCACCACATGGTAGGCGGAAGATGGGGCTTCGTAATCCGCCGTACGCTCGAGGCGGCCACCAAAACGTTCCCCCTGCTGGCACTGCTCTTTGTTCCATTGGTCATCGGACATTCGGATCCGAAGTTGTACCCTGCTGTAACCGGTCCTACATTCAAAGCGTTTTATCTGAGTCCGCCCTTCTACTTCGCGCGTGCCATCGTCTATTTTGCTTCCTGGATTATCATCGCGTATTACCTCAACAAACTTACTGCCCGGCAGGATCTGGGCGGGGAACATGGTCTTTTAAGGAGATTCAGCAACCTCAGCGCGGTGGGCTTGCTGATTTATTGCACAACCATAAGCTGGGCGTCCTTTGACTGGGTCATGTCGCTGGAACCGAAGTTTTTCTCCACGATATTCGGCATGATCTTCATCGTCATGCCAGCGCTGGCGGGAATGTCATTCGCCGTTGTCGTCACCATGTTTCTTGCTAAGTACAAACCTTTATCGGAGGTTGCCAGTCCGCTCCGCTTCAATGACCTTGGCAACTTATTGCTGACCTTCATCATGCTCTGGGCTTACTTATGTTTCTCGCAATTCATCATCATCTGGGCCGGCAACCTGCAGGACGAGAATTTCTGGTATACGGTTCGCGGGACGGGCGAGTGGATGTGGGTGGCGTTGTTCATCATCCTTTTCCACTTCGCGGTGCCTTTTGTCCTGCTCCTGAACCGCCCGGTCAAAAGACACATGCGGGTTCTGGCTGCTGTTGGCGCTGGATTGCTTGTTATGACCTGGGTTGATCTCTACTGGTTTATCGTGCCGGCATTTTATCCTCTTGGACCTCGGATCAACTGGATGGATATCGTCGCGCCTTTCGGAATCGGGGGGGTCTGGCTGGCTTTGTACATTAGCAAGCTCAAGGCCAAGCCTCGCCTCCCGCTGAACGATCCACGCTTTGAAGGAGTAGTTCAGCATGGATGAAAAAAAGACTCATTCTGAAACTCCAAAGCACCGCCATGAAACGCGTGAAGCTGTGCCGCGGTACATATTGTATTTTGCCGGCGCCGTGGCCGTAACCGTGGCGATCAGCTTCCTGGTCAGCTGGGGAGTCCTGGCCTACTTCAGGGCTCATCCGAAATATCCTCCTCCGCAGTCGGCATTGTCTGGGCGGCGTGTGCTGCCGCCTCCGGGCGTGCCACGGTTGCAGGCTCACCCGGCAGCCGATCTGCAAGTATATCTGCAACGCGAGCGTGAGATTCTTGACACGTACGGATGGGTCAACCGGAAAGATGGCATCGTTCGTATTCCAATACAGCGTGCCATGGCTCTCCTGCTCAAACAGAACCAGTTGCCCATTCGGAATAGCAAAACACCAAAAGGTGCGGTACAGCCCGGCGAAGTCCAGCAGTATACGGTTCCGCAGGGCTATATGCCGCAAAACTAAGCTAGACACCGAAGCCTGTGGTCAAAAGGCTGCCAGAAAGTCAGGGGAAATCATGATTTGGGAAAATATTCAGGATAAGCCCGATTCCGACAGACCTGCACTGATCAGACAATGGCCGATGAGACTTGGGCTTCTGCTCCTGCTCTGCGCGATGATCGGCTTCAGCCATCCTTCGGTCGCACGGGCCCAACTTTCCAAGGTCCTCCAATCCCGGGGATTCCAAGGCCCTCCGGGCGGCGGAGCGTCAGCGCGGAATTCCAAAGTCCTGCCTCGTCAGCTTCAGAATGTCGGGATCGATCAGGAACTGAATCATCAGATTCCGTTGGATCTGGTGTTCCGCGACGAGACAGGGAAGACCGTCCGCCTGGGAGATTATTTCGGGAAGAAGCCCGTGATTCTGTCGCTGGTGTATTTTAACTGTCCGCAACTCTGCCCCATGGTGGAGCAGGGTCTCGTCGAGAGTCTGCGGCAGCTTCGGTTCAGTATCGGCGACCAGTTTAACGTGGTGACCGTCAGTTTTGACCCTAAGGACACGCCCTTTGAGGCATACGCGAAGAGAGCCGTTTATCTGTCCATGTACAATCGCAAGGGTGCTGCGGCAGGATGGCACTTCCTGACAGGTGATGAAGCCTCTATCGCGGCCTTGACTCAGGCGGTGGGTTTTCACTACAAGTACGATCCGCAAACGGGGATGTATTCACATGCCACCGCCATCATGGTTCTGACACCCCAGGGAAAACTTGCACGGTACTTTTACGGCATCCGCTATCCGTCTGGACAGGTTCGGCTTGCGCTGGTTGAGGCATCGCACGACAAGATTGGGTCGCCCGTCGATGCCATTCTGCTCTTTTGCAGCCGCTACGACCCGGCCACCGGAAAGTACAGCTTGATTATCTCGCGGGTGCTGTTCATCGCCTCGCTGGTTACGGTGATCCTCTTGGGCGGAATGTTGTTCATTCTCTTCCGTAGTGGACGGCGACATGAGGCTCCGCCGCTTGTCGCGCAGACGTCTTTAAAGGCTGGAAGGTAAGGCGCGACCCCGGACCCATGGGGGCCTGAATTGAAGAAGGTGAAAGAATAAGATGCCACACATGTTTCCGCTATTTCCTCGGGAAGCCTCGACGGTTGCTCCGGCAGTCGACCATCTCTTCTACTTTCTGACGGCCGTGTCGGTTTTCTTCAGCGCACTTATCTTCCTGCTGATCTTCTACTTCGCAGTCAAGTATCGGCGCCGGTCGAAGGACGAGCCGCCTCCAAAGAATCAGGTTATCAACAATATTCCACTTGAAGTGACGTGGACGGTTATCCCGATGGTCCTGGTCGCGATCATGTACTTCTGGGGTGCCGAACTTTTTGTCAAGAACGCGGACCCGCCCCCGAATGCCACAGAGATCTTCGTCGTTGGAAAACAATGGATGTGGCATATCGAACACACGAATGGCAAACGTGAAATCAACACCCTGCACATTCCGCTGGGTGTCCCTATCAAGCTCACCATGACATCTCAGGATGTCATTCACGACTTCTTCGTTCCCGCTTTCCGGGTTAAGAAGGACGTGCTGCCCGATCGCTATACAACGGAATGGTTTGAGGCGACCAAGGTCGGCAGGTACCACTTCTACTGCGATCAGTATTGCGGAATGGGCCATTCGCTGATGCGCGGGTGGGTGTATGTAATGAAGCCGGAGGATTACCAAAGGTGGCTTCGCAACGGTGTCTCAGGCATCACCATGGCCGACCAGGGAGAAACTCTCTACCATAAGCTAGGTTGCATCACTTGCCACGGCACCGGCAAAGGTCCCTCTTTCGTGGGGCTTTTTGGGAAGCCCGTCCTGCTTTCCACCGGACAGACCGTCATCGCCAATGATTCGTATATTCGAGAGTCGATTCTGTATCCGACCGCCCAGATTGTGAATGGATACCCTGCCATTATGCCCACTTTCGCGGGCCAGGTAACCGAGGATCAGATTTTGCAACTCACTGCCTATATTAAATCGCTGGGCTCCAAAGAAAGGAACACGGGGACACCATGAGTAGTTCAGAAGTTGCATCAGAGCGACGAGTTCATTATTTGAACGTCGATTACAGCGTTAAGTCGTGGCTGCTGACCACCGACCACAAGCGGATCGCCTGGCTGTATCTGGTCTCGATCACGTTCTTCTTTTCGGTCGGCGGTGTGGCGGCAACCTTGATGCGCTTGAACTTGCTTGAGCCTCAGGGCTTGCTGGTAGAGCCGGAAACCTACAACAAGCTGTTCAGCATGCACGGGATTGTCATGATTTTCTTCTTCCTCGTGCCCTCGATCCCCGCCGTACTGGGCAACTTTCTGATTCCCATGATGCTCGGAGCGCGCGACGTAGCGTTTCCCCGTCTCAACCTCCTGAGCTGGTATATTTTCATGACAGGAGGATCGTTCGTCCTCTACGCGCTGATTGCTGGCGGAGTGGACACCGGTTGGACGTTCTACACGCCCCTGAGCACCTTATACCTGAACACCCACGTGATGGCTGCGGCAGCGGGTATCTTTATCGCCGGGTTTTCTTCCATCCTGACCGGTTTGAATTTCGTCGTAACGATCCACAAGATGCGCGCGCCCGGATTGACGTGGTTCCGACTGCCGCTCTTTATCTGGGCGATGTATGCCACCAGCATCATCTTTATCATCGCAACTCCAGTCATCGCCATCTCTCTGGCTCTCATCATCATTGAGCGAGTCTTCCATGTCGGAATCTTCGATCCTGCTCTCGGCGGAGATCCGATTCTGTTCCAGCATTTGTTCTGGTTTTACTCGCACCCCGCGGTCTACGTGATGATCCTGCCCTCAATGGGCGTGATCAGCGAGTTGATCACTGCCTTTTCCAGAAAGAAGATTTTTGGCTACCACTTTATCGCCTTCTCCAGCGTTGCCATCGCCGCTATCGGTTTTCTGGTCTGGGGACACCATATGTTTGTAAGCGGCCAGTCGATTTACGCCGGTTTGGTCTTCTCTGCCCTCAGTATGGCGGTGGCAATCCCGTCCGCGGTGAAAGTGTTCAACTGGACGGCGACTCTCTACAAAGGGTCCATCTCCTATGAGGCCCCTATGCTTTATGCCCTGGGGTTTATCGGGCTCTTCACCATCGGTGGATTAACAGGCTTGTACCTGGCCACCACGGCGATTGACCAGCACGTCCATGCCACTTATTTTGTTGTCGCCCATTTCCACTACATTATGGTCGGCGGCGCAGTCATGGGCTATTTGGGAGGAATTCACTACTGGTGGCCCAAGATGAGCGGCCGTTTGTACCCGGACGGATGGGCAAGGGTTGCAGCGGTCATCATCTTTGTCGGCTTCAATCTTACCTTCTTCCCGCAATTCGTTCTTGGTTACCTTGGCATGCCACGGCGGTACGCCGTCTACCCGCCCCAGTTTCAGACTCTCAATGTGATCTCGACAGCCGGAGCCTCCATCCTGGGGCTCGGCTACATAATTCCCCTGATTTATTTCGCCTGGTCAGCTCGTTACGGGCCAGTGGCCGGACCGAATCCCTGGAAAGCAACGGGGTTGGAATGGACAACTGCCTCTCCGCCTCCGACCCACAACTTTGAAGAAACGCCTGTGGTAACAGAAGAGCCCTACGGGTACGATCGCATCGCGGAGGAAATACAAGTTGCCTAACAGTCAAGCTATCGTTGCGGAACAATTTGACGACCGGGTACAGCAGCACGAAGCGGCTAGCCTTGGAATGTGGATTTTCCTTGGGACAGAAATCATGTTCTTTGGCGGCCTTTTTGCAGGTTACACCATCTATCGAGGGCTCTACACGACCGCCTTTGAAACGGGCAGCCACCTGCTGAATGCCAAGATCGGGGCCCTCAACACGGGTGTCCTGATTTGCAGCAGCTTGACCATGGCTCTGGCTGTCCATGCCGCCCAGGTGGGCAAGCGCAAACAGCTTATGGCTTTCCTGGTTTCAACCATGATCCTCGGCGGCATCTTTCTGTATATCAAGTTTATCGTCGAATGGCTTCACGACTATAGAAACGGCTTCGCTCCCGGTGTGCACTTCACCTACGCTGGCCCGCAGGCTGCCCATGTGGCCATGTTTTTCTGCTTCTACTTCCTTCTGACGGGCGTTCACGCCTTGCACATGATCGTTGGAGAATCCATTATGGCGGTTCTTCTCGTCATGGCTTGGCGGGGTAAATTTACCAGGGAAAGCCACAACCACGTCGAGATATTTGGGCTCTACTGGCATTTTATCGATATTGTCTGGATCTTTCTGTTTCCCTTACTGTACTTGCTTGGAGCGCGTTTCTGATGCCCGAACATATTGCATCCAAAAAGATCTACTATTTTGTGTTTGTCGCCCTCCTGATCCTCACCGTCGCAACCTGGCAGATCGCTTACATCGATCTTGGCCGGTGGAACACGGTTGTGATGCTCCTCATTGCAATTCTCAAGGCAGGACTGGTTGCAACGTTCTTCATGCATCTGCGCTGGAGCCACTCCATGATGCGCCTCGTTTTGTTTGCTGCGCTTTTCTGGCTGGCCATACTGATTACTCTGACCGTTGGTGATGTTTTTACTCGCAACACGGTCTCTCATCCGCAGCCATGGCAGGCGTCGATTGTAGTTCCGCCAACGGCAGCCGCCGGCCGTAAGCGCTAGCAATTTCATCCGTCTGAACAAATCAAGAGGACCAACGCAGGCAGGAAAGTAAAGCAATCGCGAGAATTTATTCCGAAGCGGGTTCGAGCAAAACGGCAGGAAAGTCTTCAAACATTCGGCTCAGCGGAATAACCCTTTGGTCGCCGGCAACTTGTTTCGCGGACACCGTCGCCTCCGTAAAAACATTCCGCCACTTGCCCGGACATTCACGGGGAAGAACAACATTCAACGCCGGCCAGCTTTTCTGATGCCAGGAAGACTTCTTGCCGCGTAGAAGCCCCGCAACAAGCCTTGGAACAGCGACTATCGCCCGCTGTTTCCTTCGTCGGCGTGCAAAAGCAACCACATGCCCGCTTCTCTGCCCAGCAACTTCAAGCGGGATATAGTCACCGGTGCCAACCAGTTCCTTGTGTGCAAGCCGGAAGTTGAGAGCTTTGTGAAGCAGATAAAGCTTGATTCGTCCGTCCTGCCAATTTGACACCAGGTCCTTCAGCAGTTCCGCCAACCCTTCCCTGTCACGGAGTCTGATTTCGTCCAGCAGCCGAACGCGGTTGTGGAAATCGACCGGTCGGCGATTGTCCGGATCCACCAGGCTGAAATCCCACAACTCGGTTCCCTGATAAAAATCCGGAATGCCGGGGGACATGATCTTCAGAAGTGCTTGCGAAAGGGAGTTGATGCATCCGTGCGCGGCAACCGTTTTCCGCAACTGCAGAAAATCCTCCATAAACCGATTCCTGGTATTGGAGGCCAGCGAATTCCGGATGAAGGCTTCCACGACGCTCTCGTATTCCTCCGCGGGATCGATCCAGCTTGTATGAACCTTAGCTTCGCGGAGGGCCTTCTGCATGAAGGCAACCAACCGCTCGACAAACTCTTCTTCCTCAGCCGGATTGAGCGGCCAGGCGCCCAGCATCGTTTGATACAACAGGCACTCTTCGGCGGCGTCAGGGGCGGGCCGGCCGTTCCAGACCGTTTTGTGGGGCCGGTTCCACGCGCTCCAGCGATGGAGACACCGGAGCCACGCTCGGTCAATTTCGGAGAGCACGCTGATCCTTGCCCTGACATCCTCGCTTCTCTTTGTGTCGTGCGTGGAAGTTGCGTTCATCGTCTGTGGCCAGTGTGCCAATCGGTTCTGGTTGAAAGCATGGAAGGCTTGCACATCATACGGAGGCTTTTCGCGCAACGAGTCTCCGCCCACCTCGTTGAGGGAAACCAGGCAGTTATAGGCGTACGCGGCCGTGTCTTCAAGCCCTTTCGCCATCACCGGACCGGTAAACTGTTGCCATTGCATGACAAACCTGAGCCATGCTTTCCGTTGCGCCGCCGCGTAAGAAGGCGCCTCCAGCAACAGGACCCTCCGCATGAAATCGAATGCGGCGTCGCTGACCTCTGCTGCGGAAGTCCGCCGGCGTGCCGCTTTAAGCGACCAGTCCAGGTAAGCACGGTCCCGGTCGCTGATCGTGAAATTCCGGACGTAAGTCCGGTAGACGGGGAGGCACGCGGTCACCTCGACAAAGGCCCGTACAAGTTCTGAGAGGGGAAGGTCTCGCGCACGGCGGTCTTGCGAAGCCAGCTTCGCCAATGTGTGGCTGAAGGCGGCCAACTCGCCGGCGAAAAGTTGATGAATCACCTGCTTGTTGCGCGTATAACAGACCTCGCCGTAGGAAAGCTCGCATCCCGTAAACCGCCGATAGTCCTGCTCAAGCGTGTTGAGGCCGCTCGGGTCAACGAATAATCCATTCACGGCGTTCAGGAAATCGTAGCCCGTCGTTCCCGCCACCGGCCAATCGTCCGGCAACGGCTCATCGCGTCCCAGGATTTTTTCGACCACGATATAGCGATTCACAGGGCTCCGGCTCCCGCCTTTAGCGGCAACCGCAGCCCGCAGACGTTCCAGGTAACGAGGCGGATCGTAGAGTCCGTCGACGTGGTCCACGCGCAGTCCAATCACTTCTTCCCTTTTTGCCAGTTCGGCTATAAGGCGGTGCCTGTCTTCGAACACCCTGGGCTCTTCCACACGCAGCCCGACCAGTTCATTGATGTCAAAGAAGCGCCGGTAATTGATCTCCTCCGCCGACATCTTCCAGTACGCCAGGCGGTAGGCCTGGGCAGCCAGAAGACGGTCCAGCGGTTCGAAACTCTCTGCATCACCCGGGGTTCCATTGAAGAACCTCAGCGTCTCTTCCAGGCAGTGCTTCAGGCAGGACGAATGGTGGTAGGTCTCCCACAGGCGGTGTTTGATCCATTTGTGGCCCTCATGTTTTCTCTGAACCCGGCCTTGAGCGGGACTGACTCGGTTCGAAAGCCGTTTGACGGCTTCGAGAACATGGGAGATTTCCTCAATAACCTCGGCATCACCCTGTTTAGCTGCGCGTGTGCCTTCCAGGCAGTGTTCCAGGATCGGTTGATAAGTGCTCGGGTTGAGGGGAAAGCGATGGTCATAATAGCGAATGTAAAATCCGTTCTCGTCGAACTTGAGATTCAGTTCCTGAGCTTCAAGCACATTCCCGTAAAGGTCGCCGAGAACCGGCAGCAGGACTTTGTTGTCCTGAAGAAACGATCCTTTGCCGGCTGTGGGATGCCAGTCAATATCGAAGTATTTGGCATATTCCGACTCCGGCCCATTCTCCAGCACGTCCATCCACCAGGGATTCTCAGGGCTGGCCACCATGTGATTGGGCACAATGTCGAGAAGAAGACCCATGCCATAGCTCTTCAACTTGCGGACCAGCTCTTCGAACTCGTCCTCGGTCCCCAACTCCGAGTTGATTCGCATCGGATCGGCGACGTCATATCCGTGCGAACTGCCCCGCCCCGCCTTGAACCGCGGAGAAGCATAGAGGTGCGTGATACCCAGATCATGCAGGTAAGGAACCAAATTCCTCGCGTCGACAAAGCGGAAATTCAGACTCAACTGAATTCGATAGGTCGCTACTGGAACAGCCAATAAACGCATGCCATCTAACCCACGTAAACGCTCAGTTTCGCTCCCAGAGCCAGAAACGACTGGACCCACGCCTGCGCAGCTTCATCGTTTTGTGCCGCACGGTCCCGGTACGCTGGATATCTCTGCTGCAGGACGTCGTAATAGACATTTTGCGGTTGCCACAGCCTCACCTTGAACGGCATCAGCGACGTGATATCAACTGCTGCTTCAAATGCCTGAAGCTGCGGCAGGCCGTCCGGATTCTTGAAAAAGGCTTCCGCCACGGTTTCCAAAGTTCGCCGGAGCGCAAATTCCAGGGTCTGCTCGTCGAACACGCCCCCGGCCCTTCGCATTTCTTCCAGCAGGGCCTGGATCTGGTCCTTGTCGAGGCTTTCAGTTTCCAGAAGCTGGCGCAGTTCGGAACTCAGAGTGAACTCCGCGGCTATTTGAAAGCGCCTGGGCTGGGGCATCCCGAGCGCTGTGACAAAACGCATCAGCGGAGCGCCACGTTCATAAATCCTTCGATAGGCAGCCTCCGCCTCCGCCAGCGCGGACTTCAGAATAAGCCTCAGGATGTGGTGCTGCTGATCGCGAAAAAGCAGCGCAAGGGTATTCTTCGCGGAGCCAAAGTGCCGATCAACAATGCGCAGCCTCTCCGCCAGGTCGCCGCGGTCAAAGGTTTCGCTGATTTCCTTTACCATTGCCTGGTATTGTTCTTCTCCACGAAAGTCGCGAACGCCTCCGTTCAAATTGTGGTCACCCAGGTGCAGCACGCCGAAGCTGACTTGCGAAGAATCCCAGGTGATCTCCGAAGTAATTCGCGCCCGTCCAAGAGCCATTCGCGTCTTGCCCTCATTCAACACCTTATAGTCCTCACGATCAACCGTATAGCAGTAGATCTTCGTTTCGTGATTGTAGGGCTCGAACAATGAACTCACAGCATAATGCGCGCCAACCTTGTGCAGGTCGATGGCGGCGGGGCGAACGAATTTCTCGAAAATCACCGCTCCGTTTTTGTGTTCCGGGATGTTGCTCTTTGCTTTTTCAAGCAATTCAATGAACCGGGATTCATAGGGTTGCCTGAAGATTTCCTCCGCCAACTGGATGGCGCGGCCCGCGTACTGAATCACCTGCACTGTTTCAATCCCGGAAAGCTCGTCAAAGAACCATCCGCAACTCGTGTACATCAGCATCAAGTGCCGCTGGAGTTCCATGAGCTTGAGGGCCTGAATGCTCTGCTGCTGGCTGAGGGGGGCTTTCGCATGCTCATTCAGGAATTGCTGAGTGTTCTCCTTCGACCGTCCCAGGATCACCTCGATATAATGATCTCGCGCCCCCCACGGGTCCTTGAAGAACTCCTTCCCTTTCCTTGGGAACGACGCGTTGATGGTGTCGCGCAGCCAGTCCAGGGCTTCCCGCAAGGGCGCACGCCACTCCTGGTTCCAATCGGAGTGCATTCCGCTGTTGCATCCGCAGTCGCTGTGCCAGCGCTCGACGCCATGCGGGCAACTCCATGAGCTTTTTTCGTAAATGCGGACTTCGTGCAGAGGCGGATATTTCTGCAGGAACTCTGCGTAGTTCGTCAATTTCGCCGAATTGTTGGCCTCGATATAGTTCAGAGCGTAGGCCAGGGCCATATCCCCGTAAGGGTGATGGTGGCCATAAGTCTCACCGTCCGTGGCAATGTGGACCAGTTGCGGCCCCGCGCGCTGGTCTGAAAACACTCCCAGCAGCCGGTCGGCAAGACCTTCACCGCTTGCCAGCAGCCCTTCGAATGCGACCCCGCGCGAAATCGGCCCGTCGTAAAAAAAGACATTGATCCACCGTCCGTATCGCAGCCGCACTCGATAAGCAACCGAGGGATCGATGCGGCCGCCGCTTGTATCCCGCCAGTTGCGCGCGCCGATGGCCCGCACGCGCCATGCCTGATGGGGCGAAAGGATGGTGTATCTGATTCCATGCTGGGCCAGGATGTCCAGGGTTTCCAGATCCACAGCGGTTTCGGGAAGCCACATACCTTCCGGAGCCCGGCCGAAGCGGTACTCGAAATCCCTGATTCCCCAGATGACCTGCGTCTCCTTGTCCCGGCTGTTGGCCAGCGGCATGATCATATGGTTATAGGCCTGGGCCATGGCCGAACCGTGCCCCGAAAAATATTTCTGGCTCTCCTGATCGGCCGCCAGGACGGCGCGATACACATCCGGAGCCTTTGCGGCGAACCACGTCATCAACGTGGGGCCGATGTTGAAGCTTATCCGGGAATAATTGTTGACGATTTTGTGAATTCGCCCCTCGCCGTCCAGGATGCGCGAAGCCGAGTTCGGCCCGTAGCATTCGGCCGATATGCGCTCGTTCCAATCGTGATACGGATAGGCGGAACTCTGGACCTCAATCGCCTCGAGCCAGGGATTCTCGCGTGGCGGCTGGTAGAAATGTCCATGGATACAAATATACCGGTCTGGCATACACCTCTTCCCGTTCCGTTAGTTGGACTGATAAAGGATTATAGAACTTGGGGCAATTGAGAGCGAGGCATTCCCATCTGTTTCCAGCGACTCAGGGCACAGGCCCCCTCCGCCGTGCCACTGTTTGTCTGAGGACTCCAGGGCTTTGCTAAAACGCGCTTTCGGAAAAGGCAGCGCCGCCGCCACCGTGTCACTGCTGAAGTTGGAAATCATCACAGCCTGGTGTCCGCAGTGCCACCGTCTGACCCAAAGGAGCTTTTCTCTTTCGAATGCGATCGCTTCCAGATCCTCCTCGTCGTTCCGCGACAGCGCAGGCAATTCTTTTCGCAGGCGAATAAGCTCATGCACAAAGTCCTTCAGGGCCCGATGCTCTCCGTCCGCCTTTAGATCGTGGTTCAGCTTGCAACTCTGGAAAGTCGCAGTGTCCTGCGGATCAGGTATCTGCCCATTCCAGTCGAACGCGGCGAATTCCTCCTGCCGACCCTTCCTGACGGCCTCGATCAACTCAGGATCGGAATGGCTGACGAAATATTTGAAGGGCGCTTTTTCGCCGTATTCTTCTCCCATGAAAAGTAGAGGGACAAAGGGCGAGAGCAGAACGATCCCGACCGCCAGCTTCAGCGCCTCAAACGACACAAGCTGGCTCAGTCGTTCGCCCAGCAATCTGTTTCCCACCTGGTCATGGTTCTGAGCGAACACCACAAATCGTTCTGCAGGAAGGTGGCGCGATGAGTTGCCGTGCCGGCGCTTGCGATAGGCCGAGTACTGCCCGCAATAGACAAATCCCTCCCGGTAGGCCTTCGCAAGGTCCCCTACTTTCCCAAAATCACGGTAGTAGCCGTTCTGTTCAGGCGTCAGGAGCGTGTGCAGGGAGTGGTGAAAGTCATCGCTCCACTGCGCGTCCAGACCATATCCGCCGGCTTCGCGGGATCGAATAATCCTGGAATCGTTCCGGTCGCTTTCGGCAATCACCTGCACCTTGCGCTTGAGCTTCCGCGCCTGCCGGTGAACCGCCATGCCAAGCTCTTCGAGAATAGGGCGCGCCGAAGGGTCCACGATCGCGTGAATCGCGTCAAGCCTGAGGGCGTCGATGTGGAAATTTCCCGTCCAGTAAAGGGCGTTTTCGATGAAGAACCGGCGAACTTCATCGCTTTCCCGTCCGTCAAAGTTGATGGCCGGTCCCCAGGGGGTGCGATAGCGGTCGGTGAAGTAGGGGCCAAACAGGGCCAGGTAGTTTCCTTCCGGTCCCAGGTGGTTATAAACCACGTCAAGCACCACGGCCAGCTCGCGCGTATGGCAAGCCTCGACCAGGGCTTTCAAACCCGATGGGCCTCCATAGGAGTTTTGAACGGCAAATGGGAAGGCCCCGTCGTACCCCCAATTCCGGCTACCAGGAAACTGGGCTACGGGCATCAATTCGATTGCCGAGATGCCCAGGTCTTTGAGCCCATCAAGAAAAGGGATAACGGCCTCGAAGGTACCTTGCTCCGAATACGTCCCGACGTGAATTTCATAAAGGATGTAGTCGGCCAGATCCAGGCCGCTCCAGCCGCCATCGTTCCACTTGAGAGCCGGTTCGACCACTTCGGATGGTCCATGCACGCCTTCGGGTTGGTAATGCGAGGCAGGGTCCGGCTTTTCCGTCTGACCGTCGAGCCTGTAAAAGTATCGGGCTCCCGGAGCCACTTCCTCGGCCAGGGCCTGGTGATACCCGCGTTCCTGCCGTTGCATCGGGATGACCCGGTCACCGGGTTCAACAATGTGAACCTCGACGTTTTCGGCGTTGGGAGCCCATACCAGAAAATGACAACGGCCCTCCCCCAAATAGGTTGCGCCCAATGGAAAGTTCATCCGCGCTGCCCTTTGCTTCTCAAGAATATTATCGCCAGCGCTGGCAATGTCGCGGACACCGACCACGGCCGTCCATGGTGCAAAACCGGGCTTGCCTCCAGCCCGCCCATATTGCCCCAGTTTCCGCCCCAGTATTGGCGCGCATCGCTATTGGCGATTTCATGCCAGTACCCGCCCCGAGGGACGCCGATACGATAGTTCTCCCGCGGGACAGGGGTGAAATTGCAGGCGACGAGAACAATGTCGTCGGATGAATGTCCCTTGCGGATGAAGGTCAGCACCGACTGATCGCTGTCACTGCAATCGATCCACTCAAATCCGGCTGGGTCGGAATCGATCTCGTAAAGCGCCGGCTCGCGACGGTAGACCTGGTTGAGGTCCGCAACCCATTTCTGAAGGCCGGAATGGTTGGGATACTCCAGCACGTGCCATTCCAGGCTCGCGTCGTGCGACCATTCTCTCACCTGCCCGAATTCTCCGCCCATGAAGAGCAATTTCTTGCCCGGCTGGGCGTACATGCATCCCAGCAAAAGGCGCAGGTTGGCAAACCTCTGCCATTCATCGCCCGGCATCTTCCCGATCAGCGAGCCTTTGCCGTGGACGACCTCGTCGTGAGACAGGGGCAACACAAAATTCTCGGTGAAAGCATAGAGCATGCGAAACGTCAGCGTATTGTGGTGGTATTTCCTGTAGATGGGTTCCTGGCTCATGTATTCGAGCATGTCATGCATCCATCCCATGTCCCACTTCATTCCAAACCCGAGCCCGCCGACATACGTGGGGCGAGACACCATGGGCCAGGCGGTTGACTCTTCCGCCACCGTCTGCACACCGGGATGCGCCTGGTAGATGTCCGTGTTGAAACGGCGCAGAAAATCGATGGCTTCCAGGTTCTCGCGCCCGCCAAACTGGTTGGGAATCCATTCACCTTCCTTCCGGGAATAATCCAGATAAAGCATGGAAGCGACAGCATCCACGCGAAGCCCATCGGCGTGGTAAACGTCCATCCACATCAGCGCGCTGCTCATCAGGAAGCTCCGCACCTCACTGCGGCCATAATTGAAAATGTAGCTTCCCCAATCCGGATGGAATCCCTGCCGGGGATCAGCGTGCTCAAAAAGGTGCGTGCCGTCAAAGTAGGCCAGGCCGTGCTCGTCCGTCGGAAAGTGTGAAGGAACCCAGTCCAGGTACACGCCGATTCCATGCTGATGCAGATAGTCAACGAGGTACATGAAATCCTGCGGCGTTCCGTGACGGCTGGTCGGCGCAAAGTAGCCCGTTGTCTGATAACCCCACGATCCGGCAAATGGATGCTCCATGACGGGAAGGAATTCGACGTGCGTGAAGCCCATCCGCAGAACATATTCGACGAGCTTTACGGCGAGCTCGCGATACGTCAACGGCCGGTTCCCCTCTTCAGGAACCCGGGCCCAGGAACCAAGATGCACTTCATAGATCGACTGTGGGCTCGAGAGGGAATTGTGCTTTTGGCGGTTTTCCATCCATTCGCGGTCGCCCCACTCGTATCGCAAATCCCAGACTCGTGAAGCCGTATCGGGTGGCACCTGGCGGTAAACGGCAAAGGGGTCCGTTTTATCGACGTGGTATCCGTGATAACGGGAATCGATGTGGTACTTGTACAAATCTCCCCGGTGCAGGCCGGGAATAAAGCCTTCCCAGATTCCTGATTGCCCTCGCGGACGCAACAGATGGCCCTTCTGATTCCAGTTGTTGAAATCCCCAATCACCGAAACCTGTTCGGCGTTGGGCGCCCACACTGAAAAACACACGCCTTCCTGGCCATCAACATCCCGCAGATGCGCTCCCATTTTTTGATAAAGGCGGTAGTGCGAGCCCTCATTGAAGAGATACAAATCGTCATCGGTCAGCATGGAAACGTCGTAGCGCACGGGGAGAGCCTCACCTGCGGCTTGTTCTCCCTGCATGGGTTGATTCTCGGGCATATTCATCCAACCTCCTTTCTACGCCTTGCGTTGTCGAGCGCCTCAAGCATTTCTCTCACTTCACGCATCCCGGTAATTTGCTCGATACTATATCTCGACTTTCGCTTCCAGTTCGGGCGTTCTTCGCAAGTTCCGGGAACGTTCTGAGGCTGCTTCTCAAACCACAAATCCTCAAGATTCACAATCACCATCCGGTTGCGGCTTCTACCCAAATATCTCAGCGACGCCTTCAGGACATCAACAATAGACGGATTCCGTCTTCTGGACCCGTCCAGACACAGGAACCGTGTCAGCACGTTTCTCAGCTTGCTGCGATTGTCCAGCTCGGTAATCGCCCCCTCCTTGTCCAGCAGTCCGAGGTCGACGCGGTCCTGAACGTCCGATCCTTCCCAGAAGGCTGCGAACGGGGGCATGTCATGGGTGTTGAGCGTTGCCAGCGAATCCTCCGCAGGGCCCGGAAGCGGATTCTTCTCATCCGGCATGGCCTCAAACTGCAGCACGTACATCCGCTGTACCTTGTGGCGTGCCAGCGCCGGCCGGATATAACCGGGAACCGTCCCCAAGTCTTCGCCCACAATCAGCGCTTTATTCCTGACAGACTCCAGCGCCAGGACCGCATACATTTCCCCTGCCGCATAACGCACATAAGCTCCGTCGCGGGGCTCAAACCCCCTGGGAACCCAGAACAGGCGATGCAATCCCATCACGTGATCAATCCGCAGAACGCACGCATGCGCCAGGTGATGCTGAAGCGCCTTACGGAGATAAGTATATCCTTCCTCGCGGATTGTTCCCGGATGCATCGGCGGGAAACCCCAGCTCTGGCCCCTGGTGAAGAAACCATCCGGCGGCGAACCGGCGCTGGCATCCAGGGCGAAGAGAGGCCGCTCACGCCACACATCATACCCGTCCGAGTTCACTCCCAGCGGCAAGTCCAGATACAATCCTGCGCCGTTGGAGCCGCAGCGTTTGGCGAAGCCGGAAATTTGTTGTTCGGCCAGCCACTGGACATACAGGTGATAGCGCATGGCGCCCAAATCGTAGTCGTCGCCGCTTAACGTCCCGTCCCGCAGTGGGCGAGGCCATGTCCACCAGGAAGCGCGCCGGCGATCGCAAGTCGCCCGGAACTGCGCGTAATCCTTCAGATTCGGATGGGACTCGACATAGCGGAAAAACTCCTCCTGGCGGGCTGAAGGACGGTCGAAAATCGTATGGGCAAGCGGTTCGAGTGCCTTGCGCTTCAGCGCCATCGCCCGCCGGTAATCAACCAGCGCATGCGACTTCAACTCTGCCCGCGCCGCCTGGAAATCGCTGGACGCCACGAAATTCCTGGCTTCCGGGCAATGCTCCATCTCCGGAACTTTGCTCATGTCCAGAAAAAGTTCGTTCCAGAAAAGACGGCTTACGGGTGAATAGGGGCTGGGATCAAAGGGCTCGTCCAGGAAAGATGCCAGCATCGGGAGCGTCCCGACCAACGGACCTCCACGTTCGCGGACCCATTCCATCAGCGCGGTGAGATCGCCAAAGTCTCCAACGCCCCAGTTTGAATCGGACCGCAAGGCGTAAACAGGAATGAACACGCCCCAGGACTTCTTAACGTTTCTGCCGGAACCTACAAAGGCTTTCAGCGGCGCAGAGATCACCAGGGATTGGTAAAGCCGCTTTCCGGCTTCGACGGTCAAGGTATGGTACCCCAAAGGGAGAACGTGCGGAATCCGCATGTCCATCTCCCAATAGGGATTACCCTCCACCGTGACCCTTTTCGACGGCGAAACAGATTCCGTGCGCCCCGGCCTGATTTCCCAATTCTGTTCTTCGCCGTTCTCCAGCCTCAGTGTGCAGCGCCATATCCGCGTTCCCTGTCCCGCGGGAAGCCGCAACTTGATTTTTGCTCCTCTCCCATCCCACGCCACCGTTACCGGCTCGGGACCTCGCCGGAAAGTCTGCTGCCGGCGTTCACGCAGGGCACGGGATGCATCCCTGGGACTTTCCAAAGGAGCGCCCAGCGCGCGCAGGGTAGCCACCAGCACTTCGGGAGACGCCTGACGACGGCGTCCGTCCAGGATGTTCTCATATGACGATTGAATCCCGTACGTCTCCGCCAGTTGGCGCAAAGTTTGAATTGCAGTCTTCGTTTTAGTGTTCACATGCCCCAATTCCTGCAGGAACCCGCCGCACCCTGCCATTGCACAAGCGCCTGCATGAACCTTTACATGAAATAGTCAAAATCGCGCTCGCTTCGAACGCGCCGCCGGATGCGCAGAATGTGTGCAGGCATGATGTGTGGATTCAATTCCACATAGTTTCTGGACCCTTGCCACAGGTACCGGTTGTCCGTTATCAGGTCATGGACCTGAAACGCCTGGTGAGGATCGAGTCCAAAATAATCGAGCGGCAGATCGAGCCACCCCGACTGCGTGTAATGCGGGTCAAGATTCACCACAACTAATATGATGTTGGCAAGGTCTTCGGTGGTCTTGCTGTACGCGATAATCTGATTGTTATCGACAGCGTGGAATCTCAGGCGTCCGTTGCTTGCGAGCGCCGGGTTAGCCCGCCGGATTTGATTGACCCGCGCAATCAGCCCTTTCAGGCTGTCCTCACGGTTCAGATCCCAGCTCTTGATTTCGTACTTTTCGGAGTAGGAATATTCCTCGCTCCCGGGACGCAGGGCGCGGTTTTCACAAAGCTCGAAGGCCGGCCCATAGATTCCGTAGCTCGCTCCCAGCGTCGCTGCCAGGATCAGCCGGATCATAAACGCAGGCCTGCCGCCGGACTGCAGATATTCCGTGAGGATGTCAGGAGTGTTGGGCCACAGGCTGGGTCGGAAAAACTCCCGCACCTCGCTCTGGGTCAGTTCCGTGAAATACTGTTCGAGTTCCCATTTGGTATTGCGCCACGCGAAGTACGTGTAGGACTGCGTAAACCCCAGCTTCGCCAGGCGGTACATCACCTTGGGACGCGTGAACGCCTCGGCAAGGAAAATGACGTCAGGGTATTGCTTCTTGATGTCTCCGATCGCCCATTCCCAGAACGCAAAAGGCTTTGTGTGGGGATTGTCCACGCGAAATATGCGAATTCCTTCACCGGCCCAGAAAAGCATCACGCCCTTCAATTCTTCCCACAGCTCTTTCCATTCGGAGCTTTCGAAATTGAGCGGGTAGATGTCCTCATATTTTTTCGGCGGGTTTTCTGCGTACTGCACTGTCCCGTCCGGCCGCCTCCGGAACCATGCCGGGTGCTCGGCGACGTACGGGTGATCCGGCGTGCATTGAAAGGCGATGTCCAGCGCGACCTCAAGTCCCACTTCCCCGGCCGCTTTCACAAGCTGGTGGAAATCCTCAAGCGTTCCCAGCTCAGGGTGAATCGACCGATGTCCGCCCTCCTTGGCGCCAATCGCCCACGGGCTGCCAATATCATTTGCGGAGGATATGGGATTGTTGTTTCTTCCTTTCCGGTTCGCTCGCCCGATGGGATGGATGGGTGGAAGATAGAGGACATCAAAGCCCATTTCGGCCACATAGGGCAATCGCTTGATGCAGTCCTGAAAGGTCCCGTGGCGCCCCGGCTCAGGCGAGCAGGATCGGGGGAACATTTCATACCAGGCGCTGAATCCCGCCTTTTCCCGATCGACTTCCACCGTCAGTTTTTTTTCATAAGTTGCCGCCCGGCTGCGATCCGGGTAAAGCGCCATCAGCCGGGCCAGATCCTCGCTCCGGGCGCTGGCGATGGCATCGGAAAGTGTATGCCCATTCTGCATTCGCATTGAGGCTGCATATTCACCCAGTTGCTGTGCGCCATCATTGGCTGCCCGCCCAGCCGCCTCTTCCACCAGTTTTGCCCCGATCAGAATATCGACGGAAACGTCCTGTCCTGCTTCAACCTTTTTGATGAAACCGCCGCGCCACGAGGCAAAATGATCGACCCATGCCTGCAAGGTGTACTCGTATTGCCCCAGTTCCAGGACCGTGAAGCTGCCATGCCAGCGGTCATTGACCTCCGGCTCCATGGGCGCTTCAAGCCATGAGGAATCCCCGGACCGCCGAAAGAGGAGAAGACCGGAGACGGCGTCATGCCCGTCGGTAAAGATGTCGGCGCTCACAGCAACGCGCTCCCCGGCGGTGCGCTTGATGGCAAACCGTCCCCCCTGAATTTCCGGATACACATTCTCGATCACCACGCGCGGAGGAGAACTGGTTGAATGATCAAATGTGGGTGACCCCGGCATTGGATTCACGACCGTGCACCTCGAATTCTCTTGGAGAGGCGATCAACCGCTGCCCTTGCAGGCGGCAGCGCTTATTGGAAGACTACTATTGCAGTCACCCCAGCCGGCAAGTGGCCTGAGGATTGGTTAGTCAGGTGATTCGACCCCATAAACACTTCTATTCTACTCTCATGGCCCTGCGCGAGCAACCGCATCACCCTGCGACTGCGATACGCGCGTCCCACATTGTCCGTATTCCTTCAGGCAAGAACTACGTTGAATACCAGATGTACAACTCGTATGCCGATCCGCGCCAGTTGCTTAACCTTGCCGGCCTCAGCGCTTATTTTCCGTTTGCCACGGCCATCCCGACGTCGGTATCGGCGCCGCCGTAGAACAGAAACCATTTGCCTTTGAACCAGGCAAGCCCTTCCGTGAACGTGTCGCCGGCTTTGTACTGGCCGGTCTTTTCCCAGGGCTCCTGCGGCCAGAAGTAAGGTTTTTGCGGGCGCTGCAGCAACCGCGCCGGATTGTCGAACGCAAACAAGGCCTGGCCCGCCGAGTACCGCTGGGCAGGGATGTGCGGACTGCTCGTCATCTTCCCGTCGCTCATGCCGTTGTAAAAGAAGACAATCCCATTACCCGTCAGCAGCGCCGGGGGCCCGGGCTCGGTCAGCAGGGAATCAAAGTGTCCAGGGCTGTTCCTGGGCAGCACCAGCAGAGGTTTCCCGGCATGATCCAGCACGGGAGTCCAGTTGATCAGATCATCCGAATGGGCCAGAGCGGTTTGCCGGTCGGTGTGCCAATACATCCAGTAATGTCCGAACAACCGGGCGGCAAGAATCTGTCCTTCGGTATTCAGGGTGACCATCGCGCCTGATTTCGACCACAGGTTTTCAAAACGGCCGCCGTACGCGGTGCGGAATGCCGGGCCATGGTGCCGCCAATGGAGCAAGTCCTTGGATGTGGCAACGCCCAGGCGTGCAACCTTGTGGTCCCACATGGTGAACGTCAGCACAAAAGTGCCGTCCTCTTTCTGAACGATCCGCGGGTCTTCGCACCCGCCCGGCCATTCATATTTCTCCCACTGGCCCGGTTCAGGGTACAGGACCGGATGCGGCAATCTGCTGAAGTGCCTTCCGTCAGAGCTTTCCGCCAGCCCCACGCGAGACGTATACTGGCCGATGCCATGGCCCGTCGTGTCTTCGGCGCGGTAGAGAACGTACAGCTTCCCCTTCCAGGCAATGGCTGCCGGATTAAAAACGTGCGTGGCTTCCCAATGGACCAGCTTGTGAGCGATCGGATCGTAAAAAGTCGCCTCCGGATCAGGCCGCAGGATGGGCTGGCCGTCCGCTGGCCGTTTGAAAGGCCCGATCTGCCACTGATATTCCATGGCCGGCCTGGCCGCCCCAAAGGCGCGCCAGGGATCTGCCGGCAACGCTGCTGCTGTTGCCGCGCCACCGAAAATTCCCATGAACTCTCGTCGATTCATAACCCGCCATCCCTTCAGATGCTCTCTGGCCGCGCGAAAGGTGCCACTGTCGCAGACAAAACCTTAGAGCAACCCGCCATTATACGCCGCCTTCGAACGCACGGCCTGCTCTCCGGGACGGCGTGGCGTAAACAACAAAGCTTGCGGTATACTTGCCTCATGGACATGGATATTGAAAAAACCATGCGCTTCATGCTGGACATGCAGGCCAAACATGAAACCTGGCTTCAAAAACATGACGAGGCAATTGCGCGGATTGAGGCTGCTGGTGAAGCCAACGACCGCCGCATCGCTCAGCTCGTGGACGTATCGCTCTCCATCGCCCGCAGCGTAGAGCAGAACTCTGCGAGTATCAAAGAACTCCGCGAAGCACAAGCCGCTGGCTTTAGAGAGTTGCGCGAAGTTCAGGCCGCGAGCGAATACAAGCTGAACGCCCTGATCGATGCTGTGGATAAGATTGTCCGCAGGAACGGCCACAACAACAAGAAGTCTTAGCCCGGTATTCCCCCCGTATCGATTTTGCACAACTTCCCCGATTTCAATTAGTCCCGAACCTCAACTTCCTTAAGCCAACCACCTCATTCCAACCATCTTAGAAATTTATTTTTCTGCTTGTCCCGCCCGTCCCACGCGTCTCATTACAGGCTGTTATGCTGGATGGGCCAAAGTTCCAATGGCCGCCGGCCAGCGCATGAGCGATCTGCCGCCGGCAAGCCGGAACCCGGATGGCAATAAGGAGGAATCGTGGAAAACACACGCGGAGAGCTCACACCTGGGCAACTTGAATCGAGGCGCGAGAACGCCAAAAAATCCACCGGACCGCGCACGGCGTTGGGAAAGCGCCGCTCCGCGCTGAACGCGCTCAAGTACGGAAGGTACGCAACGCGCCAGACCATGGAACAGAGCATGGTTCTGCTGGGCGAAGACCCGCGCGAGTTCCGCGCCTTCCGCGAAAGTCTGATCGTCGCCCGCCAGCCCGCCGACGCCGTCGAGCGGATGCTGGTGGAAGACATCGCCATGCTCGCCTGGAAAAAGAGACGCCTGGACCGCGCCCAGGAAGGCCTGCAGGTCCACAGCCTGGAGG
>JBJKQK010000154.1:0-10499 GCA_046705285.1 Terriglobia bacterium | reverse complement strand
AGATCACCCGAGGTGTTCATCCCCAAAAGCCGGCTGGCCAAGCCGGTGATCGAACTACCCGATCCCCCTCCGGTTCCCGATCCGCCGCTCAGGGCCGGGAGTGCGAGGGCGAGGGACGAATTCGAGCCGTAATTGGGCGGCATCAACCGAGTTGTGGAGGTGTACCACTTGGGCAGCAGAAATGCAAATGTTGTCGACAGCACCAGTCCCACAAACGTGATCCAGATGAGGAGTCGGCGCCTGGACCATAACATCCACGCCACCTCGATCGGCTCGATCAGGTGGCCGTTCGTGGTAACCGTCAGCTCGAGCGAACGTGGCTGCTCGACTATCGGGGTGGTAGCCAGCCCGGTTTCATCCTTCTGATATTCCACGCATCCGCTCCTTACTTAGCCTGTCTAGCGGTGGCGACACAGCTATTTGTCGGGGTCGGTGGCTGCTTCCGTCCTGACGTCGGCAACATCTACGTCGGCAATCATTGATCGCATGATCAAATCCAGCGAAACTACTATCCGGAACCGGCCCTTCCTTCGAACTAGTATGCCTCTCGCTCCCTGCAGTGGTCCCGACACAACACGGACGCGACGACCGACGGTCAAGTAGGGATGTGGCCGCACGTCGATCCCCGCAGCGAGTCCCCGCCGCAGCCTCTCGATCTCCTCATCAGTCAAAGGAACCGGCTTCCCATTAAAAGCGACCAGGCGAACCACACCTGGCACCTTCACCACTTCCAACCGATTCTTCAACGCGATCCGCACAAAGGCATAGCCAGGAAAGAGAGGAAACTGCACTCGATGCCGTCCGTTTTTCCACCGTCGGATGGATTCGTACACGGGCAACAGAGTCTCTACAGATCTTTGGATCAACTGCTCTGCCACGCGCTTCTCGTGACGAGCTTTGGTGCAAACAGCATACCAGCGGGGTTGGCCGTATTCAGCAGAAATCCCCTGGAGAATGTATTGATCATTTGGCTGAAGATCGGGTTTTGAGACCGCCTGCGCGAACCACGTTTCCGTCATCATCAAGATATAGCTCCGCCCCGTCACTTCGAGGGGCACATCGACCATAACTTATTCAATAAATTACACTTAAAGCAATTCTTACCACAACTTCCATTATTGAACTAAAACCTTTCAGCTTCCGGCTCACGCTCTGGCATCTCAATGCAGACGCCAGCGAGGCCAGTACGTAAGCTGCACCGAAGAAGTGATATCTGAAGTGGGTCCAGGGCGCAGGATTGGAAAGCTCCACTTCTCATATTGGAGCAGGGCGGAGATACTTACGGCCCGCCCAATCCAGTAGCTCGCCTTCACCCCGCCATCGTTGATGATTCCGCCCCCGGGAACGAAACCCGGGCCCACAGTTTCGTGACGGTACTGAAACTGGATATAGCTCTGCGGTGTGCGCCAATAGGTCAGCCAGGCCTGTTCACCCTGCCCCTCGCGTCCAATCCAACTCCCCATCAGGTAGCCATCATTTGTATAGCCATTGCGATACCTATCGTTAAAGTAGAAGTAGCCGTGGCTGTACAACCCGCCAATCGGGCTGTTCGTATACACGCCTTCCAGTCGCAGATCGAACTTGGGCAATTTGGGCAGGTGCGGGAAATACAATCCGGCGCTGTTGGCCGAACGGTCAAAATAGGCAAGCGGAGAGAACTCATCCTCGCTGAACGAATCAGTATAGAATGTCGCCCAGTTCCTCAAAAACGGCAGCCTGTAAGTCAGGTCGAAACCCGTCCGGCGGTCGCCAGGGTCGATCCGCGGACAGATTGAACTGATCTGATAACACCCAGGCGGCCCGTTTCCGGTTGAGAGGAGGCTGCGCAAGAATGTCTTGGGAGTGAATGGGATGCCGGCACCAGCGAACAATGCCGTGGCAGATACACCAAATTCCAGGTTGGGGGTTGGTTTGAAGCTGATCTTCCCTCCGTCGATCATCGGCTGATCTGAGAGCGGCTTGTTCCACTGGCCTATAAGCCCGGTCGACTTGCCATAGATAAAATCCTGTCCGCTGAGCCGCCCGATAAAGAATTCCGTCCGGATAGGACCCATCAATCCGAAAATGCTCGGCAGCTTGAAAGGGGAGACACGGCTGATGCGCAGCATGGTCACCGGCTCAGCGTTGTTACTGAACATCATCGACCCGCCCTCGCCCGGCCCCCACCACAGGCTCTGCTTGCCGAACGAAATCTGCCAGTTTTCAAAGTTCATCGCAACATAAGCGTCCAGTGCTCGAAACCGGTTCACCGAAGCAAAAGGGGTGGCCGGTGGCAGCGGCAGACCGTCCGCATTCGAAATAAAATCACGTGCCGCCAGAGGAAACGCCGGCATGGAAGGGGCGTGTTGATACTCGCCATCAAGATACGCAGTGAACGGTCCCGAGGAAGCCCAGCCGGTAAAACCCGTGACATCATTGAAGCCTTCGCCATAGGGACGTCCATAATCATTCGTGATTGTTTGGCCAAAGTGGTAACCATCCGTAAGCGGCTGGCCCGAAATCCCTGTGACTCTGGTGTAAACGGACTCCAGCTGAATGCTCCGGTTGCGGGCGCCGCCCAGCAGGTCAAGGTCGTTAGAAAACTCTCTTTCCAGGCTTGCCACCAGTTGGTCGGCCTCGGGCGGATCCTTTGCCTGCTTCCTGAGCCGGTCACTGGCCTCTTCCACCAAGCGTGCACATTCAAGCCGCGTCCATGGCCGCATGCCGAGCATTTCCGACCGCACATAACCCAGCGCCGCCAGGCGCTCGATCGCCGGGTACACCCAGCTATCCAGGGGCACGTAGGGCGAACCCATATCCTTCGGAAGCCGGCTCCTCTCCGGGTTGCGCTCATGGAAAGGCAGTCGCCAACTGTCACCCCAAATTTCCGGATTATGGTGCGCATGGTAGACGTGCTGGGCAATGAGATACCCAAGCACGCTGCCAATCAGAACATCCGATGGAAAGTGTTCCTGGCCCGTCACGCGGGAGGCGCTGACGGCGGAGGCCAGGCCGTAAGCGAACAGCTTGGTCAGGGGCCCCGGATATTCATGCGCCAGAATACCGGCAGTCGACCATACGGCAGTGGCGTGCTCAGAGGGAAACGAATTGCCTCCGTGCCGGAAAAGCCCCCGCGCGTTGTCGACATAGGGGCGCTCCCGCCCGGCGGCGGTCTTGATCGCCGTGGCGGCGAGATAGCTGTCGATAACCGCCTCTCCGCTCAGCAGGCCCGTTTCACGCATATGCTCGTTGTGCCGCATTTTGCCCAGGAGGTAGAGGCCGCCGGCAGCCCCGATCAATGAGGCTGCTCCCATGTTTGAAAAGGTCCGGCTCTCCCTGATCCGCGTCGGCGAATTCGTCAGGCTGCGGCTGGTCGAACTATCGGTCGCCACCAGTGCGGCGGCTAAGCCAGCAAGAGGCACCAGCCAGTTGGCGTCTCTCAGCCGCAGATGAAATGGGCTGGTCCAAATCGCCTTCTGGTCCCCGGCCATGTTCTTCAGCAAGGGAAGCCCGAGGGCGTTGTTATACTTGCCCGAGTTCCGGCGAAAAAGCTGCTTCTTCTTGCCATGCCCCCACCAGTCGCGCGGTGGTGGCAAATGCCAAACCGAGGCTGCGTTTCGAGCCGTCGAACTCGCCGCAGCGCTTGTCTGTGCATGGCCCAGAGCGGCTGTGATCGTTATCATGCACATGATCCCCAGTACTTTCTGCAAGTGCACTCCCAAGGTCGTTAATTCAGAAAAAGCAAGTATGACCGCGATGGCGGACGCGAGATCAAGGCGAACCGATCTCTCACTCGCGCCGCGCTCGCCAACGAAACTGCGAATTCCCAAACCACCACGATGCTCCTGATCGCTCGATCGGTCCTTCCCTCAGTAGTAATGAGCAACAAGCACCGCCGACGTTATGATCGACGAGATGACCTGCGCAGACTGGAAGACGGTCTTCCACTGCGGCGGCCCTGAAACTGGCTTCTCGGGAACAACAACCGTGTCCCCGGGGTAAAGCGTGGCATCCAGCGGATTTCCTCTCCACAGGGAGAACCCTTGTTGCGCCCCAATGACGCTGCCATCAGCACGAATCACAAATATCGATTTCTTATTCGCCAGGTTGGTCGCACCGCCTGCCTGGCTCAAGTACCATTTCGCGCTTCTGCCCGGCTGGAAGGATACGGCCGTCGGGTTATACACCTGTCCCTGTACCATTACGTAACTCGGCCTTTTCGGAATGATCAGTACGTCTCCCGGCCGAACCTGAATATCCGCAGCCGAACGGGCCCAGCGGTGAATTTCACTGGAGATGTGGATGACAACACGCCCGATGGGCGGATGATTGACCAGCGTTTGGAGCGTCATCTGCCATTGCTGGAAACCTGTCTCCAGGGCCAGCTTCTGATCATGGTCGGTCGCGGTAACCAGCTTGGTTTGCAGATCGTCCTGAGATTGCCGGACACGATCGATGAGGTCTTCGTAGGATTTCATTTGGATACTGCGAATTTCCTTGCGCTCCAGAAGCGCGCCATAAGGGTAAGCCTGCTTTGTGAAGCCGCCAGCCTGCTCCAAGACTGAACTCAGTGTTTCACCAGGCCGGATACCATATCGGCCCGGATGCTTGACTTCGCCCTTGATCTCGATCGAGGCACCCAGATCGTTCCAACCCTCGACCTGCCGGATGGTAAGAACATCGCCATTCCGGAGTGCGACATCACTGGACGGCTTCCCTTCGAGTGCGCTGGCCAGACGGACTTCCATCTGTTGGCCGGAAATCTGGCCACTGGGGCTCCAGCCGTAGCGTGTCAGACTTGCGTCTCGCGTATCAGCACTGCGCCTGAGCCCTCCCGCAACATGGATCAGATCGGAAACGCGCATGCCCATCGCCAGCGGGTAGCGCCCCGGATGAGCAATTTCGCCCTCAACATAGACGGTGGCAGGATCTGCTTGTGACAGGTTTTCGTGCACCAACACGGTATCGCGCGGGCCTAAAAGCATGTTGGAGCGTGGATCATTGGCCAACACCTTTTCCAAGCTTGCGCTGAGCACTTCCATCTTGCCATTCGATAGATAATGGAACACCTGAACCGACCCCAGGTCGGCATCGGGCGTCACCCCGCCCGCCAACTCGATGGCGTCTCGCAGGTGGATTTGGCCCGACGTCTTGTACACACCCGGCTGGCGGACCGCTCCACCCACGCTGACCGTCGGTACATCCCGAAAGTCATAGCGGCTGAAAATCCGCACGGTATCCAGCCGGTCCAGCTTCGGTGAGTCCCCAGGATGCTTAAGCGCCTGGGCAAGGTTAAAACTCTCGACCACAGGGTGAAAATCCGGGGGCGACAGCCGGATGATCTCCGCATAGTCGGCGGGCTGCGGCAGCAGGTCTTTGTAAGAACTGATCAGGCCAGACAATCTCATGCCCCGATGGTAGGCGTACTTGCCTGGCCGGAGAACGTGTCCTTCAAGGTAGACCGCATCCTGATTGTAAGGGGCCATCGGAAAGACATGCACGATGTCGCCATCCTGAACGTGGAAAGCCACCAGCTCTTTTTCAATCGCTGCCGGGCTGGCCTTTTCCGGGATGTTCAGGCTGAGCATGGTTCTCTCTTTGTGCGCCACCAGGCGTTGAACTTCAATGTGCTTGAGCGTTGCCGCCGGCAGTATGCCGCCGGCCAGGGCAATCACGCGAGCGAGAGTTTTTCCTTTCCGCAACTCGTAGATATCCGGACGTCGTACCATTCCCTCGACCGTGACCTGCGGCCCGACTGTAGGTACCCGCACCGTATCTCCGTCGGCAAGAGGGATGATGTTGCTGGTCACCCCGTGCAGCAGCAGATCGTAAACATCGATCGTCTGCAGCAGTTTTCCATCGCGCCAGTGCTGGAGCACACGCAACGAGCCGTTATGCGTGGGTCCGCCAGCCGCAAATTCCGCGTTCAAAGGTGTCGAGAGCGAACTCACGTCATAGGCGCCGGGATGCTCAACGTCACCCACGACATACACCCGCACTGTCCTCAAGCGGGTAATGGAGACATCAGCGGAAACGTCACGAAACTGCGTGCGCAGAAGCCGCTGCACTTGTTCCTGCACCTGGCCCAGCGTCTCACCACTCACCAGCACAGGTCCGACTTCAGGCAGGTCAACCCGTCCCGTTCGGTCCACACGACGGAACAACCGCGCCGAGGTGCCTCCCCACACGTCGATGGTCAATCCGTCGCCCGGCCCAAGGATGTAGCTTGGGCCGACCGGCAAGTCCATTGGGATAATCTGATCCGACGCCGTTGTGTCCTGGAACACCTGCAGGCCGAATCTCTCAGGTTTGGTGGTCTGCGGTGCTGCCTGCATGTACATGTCGTAGAGCGAGGGGATATTGGCGAATGGATTCTTGCGCGGTACAAGTTTCGGCTGTCGCTCGCGATACGGTTGCCCATTCCACACGCCATTAGAGTAGTAGGGGCTTCCCAACCCGTTGCCATTCGCACCCGGCCAATACCGCGGACTATAGATGGCCGGCTGTGCCCCGCCCTCCTCAAGCGCCTGACCTCCTTCAACGGAAGGAAAGGAAAGTTCCGGAAGATTCCTTGAAAGGCCAGGGATTGAGTTGAGACCACCTGAGGCATCGAACGAAGCCATCGCTCCGAGCCCCTGGGAGCCTGTCAGTCCGCCAGAGCCATTCAACCCTGAGCGTGCATATCTTTCTACTGATCCCATCGTCATCGCGGAAGTTGTTCCACCCAAAGGCTGCGCGGCGAGTGAGCCAAGAGTCGTGCCCGTGCCAGCTCCCCCAGGGAAGGATGTCAGGATCTCCCGCTGATTGCCTTGCGGAGCGGCAGGTGTGCCGGGCATGGGCTGGGTCATCGACGGAGGAGGAAAATTGTTCGGCGGCGCAACCGAAGGGGACTGGGGGTTAAAAGTCCCGTAATTATTCTGTTGCCCTGCCGAACAGTTGGGATCTGTTCGCGGGTCACAGAGATTTGCCATCTGCGCAGGTGGCTGGGCTGCCATCGTACTTTCCTGCTGCTCAAGGTGGGCAAGTTGCAGGGCCCGTTCCTGGATCAGGAACTGGCGCTCTTGCCCCATCTCAGACTTTGGATTTATCGTCGGCATCAGGTAGCCGTACCGTTGCAATAGGCGGGTGCAGGCAGAACGGAATTTGAGGTCGCTGTCCAATTTGTCGTACACGGCCTGATCGGTCAGGTCGTCCGCAGTCAAAAGTTGTCCGCGTTCGGTGGCTTGCAGCGCCAGCAGGCGCTTTAACTCCACCATCAGACCGGGATTTTCAGAGAGGACGGTCCGGATTTGGCTGGTTGAGGCCGCCACCTGATCCAGGTTCAAGGTTGCAAGCGGGTTGGCACTTCCGAGATGCAGCGAAGGAGACCAGCCGGTCGGCGTCGACGCAAGTGGCTGTATTCCCTGCCCCGGGACTTTCGACAGCCCGTTGGAATTGTTTTGGGACATACCAGTCGGCTGGCTGTCCTGCGCCCAGATTGCCTGAGACAAAACAGCGGTCGCCAGGAGACTCAGTAAGATTGCCCCCAGGCCGCGGCCTACGTTCCCCCCTTTTGCCTTCCTGTTATTGGGTTTCACCTTTACCACTGCAACCTCCACATCACCTTGCCGTTTCCCGAAGCCTTGAGGGCCCGACTGGCCCATTCTTGAAAGATCTGGTTTCTTATTGCTACACACCGTCGAAATTTGCAGTTGGCTGTTTTGATTGCCCCGCCGTCTTTAAGAACAGGTGACTGATTGAAATTGGACGAACCGACAGTGGGTTTCCGTAAGCGATTTGCGTGCTAGGGCATCGCCGTTCGAAGCTCGACTCTGTGGCGCCTCTTTCAAGCGCCACTGTTTCGAGTTCGCCGACACTCCAACCTTCCGCTTCACTGCGTCCTCCGTCTCGCTCCCCCCCGTAGCGCCTCGAGAATGCCGTCTTCAGATGATTCCACATTGAAGGAATGGATATCGAGAGAAGCCCAGTAGAAAATGCTGCTGTTGCGCTCCGGCGCCAGAGCAAGAATCTTCATGTTGGGAAACTTTTCCAACAGAACGTCGCAAACCGAGGGCCGAGTCTTGGGGTTGTCGAGGGAGACAATCAGATAGTCTGGTCGCTTCTCTTCCACGCTGGGCAGGATGTCTGCTTCATCCTGCACTTCACCGACGACCTCGATGTCCGGCTGGTCAAAGAGGGTGGCAAGCACAAGCTCCCGCATTAACCGCGGGCGGTTGGCAACCAGCACACGCACGTTCCTCGTCATACGGCCCTCCATCATTCTGCTAATTATCGGTTGGTGGGCTCAAAAGGGAAGGTTCAATTCGGTACCGCGTTAGGTACCAAATCTGGTCTAAAACTCAGTACCCAAAGCGATCCAGTACAAAGTACCAATATCGATCCAATTCCTGGCGAGCTGAGAGGTGGAGTGGAAATCCTTAAGAGGCTACCATTGAAACCCTAACCCATTGATTACACGACGAGGGAGAGCGATAGACAGCAATGGAAAGTACCAAAACCGGTCTAATTTTACACGTGTAGTGGAGACGAGAGTTCTCCAAAGGGAAGCGCGCGGGCTGGGCGCCGCTGATGTTACAACGCAACGGAAGTGCTGGAGCAAAATCCGCGTGTTGTGCAGGTAACTGCCACTGGATAGACTCCAAGGCTGCTAGATTGCTGACACTGAGCACTGCCGGCAGAACCAACCAACGCAGCAACCGCTCCCCGAGAGAATGTCGGGAGTGGGGGAAAGCTACCCGTCGACAGGAAGACCTGAGTAGTTGCATGGACGTTGAAAAGAGCATGCGGTTCATACTGGAGACAGAGTCCAAGCCTGAAACCTGGCGCCGAAGCATGAGGAAGCAATCATCCAGCTTGTCGACTTCTCGCCTTCAATTGCCGACAGCGTGGAACAGGACACTGCAAACATTAACGAACTGCGTGAAGCCCAGGCCGCGAGCGGATACAGGCTGAATGCGCTAATCCAGACCATACGCAAGAACGGGCACTCGTCGCTTCATCTGGATCCTGATCCAGTATTCATATATCCATCTACCCAGTTCCACACCCCCGACGCGGGTCCGGGGATGCGGATGCCAAACTCGCAAACGGCTGCTAGGCAAGAACATAGGCGCGCAAGTGGTTCGGCCTGGGAATGATCAGGTAGCCGTGGATCTCGGCCGTGAGGCCATACTTTCGGAGCCGCCGTAGCGCCTTCTGAACGACGATCTGCGGTGGCCCAAAGCTTGCCGCCGCCTGCGCAACTTCCGGGTGTCCCAGCAGCACGTCCACGGCCTGCTCCGGGGAAAGCTCTCGCGCCTCCGTTTCCGATATCAGGATAGGACCGATAATCCGGTCGAGGTCGTAAAGCGGCTTCCGCCTGCCCCGCCAGGGCGAAAGGGACCAGCGCGTTCCGTAGAGCACGCGGCGAACCTCTTCGGGGTAGTGAGTATTGAAGACCACGTCCCAGAAGCCATTCGTCAGGCCGTAGCCGAGCTCGGTCCCTGCCGGGGTGTGGTGGAATCCATGGTGCCGCTTGATGTAACGGAAGTACGCGCCGCCAAATGGGTAGAAATGCGCCGAGTGATGAATCCATTCTTCGATGACGTAAAACTGGACCATCCCCGCCATCAACACGGGCAGCGTGTAAACCGGCGCGAGGAAACTTATGGCCACGGCGACAACAAACAGGCCGAGCAAGTCAGTGATTCCTCCATTGATGTGCAACCCGTCGAAGGGCCGGGCGTGATGCTCCCAGTGGAGCGGGTCCAGGCGCTCGTGGGCGAACTTCCTCATGATCCCTTTACCCGGGCCGAAACGCCCGTGAAGGAAGAATCGGTGAAACATAAATTCCACCAGCGTCCACAACGGGATGGCAGCAACAAAGAACCCCACTGCGACATAAGGATGGTGCGAACGCAGGGCCCATACCAGAACGACCACCGCGTACGTCGTGTATAAGGCCGTCACCGGATACAAGCGGCGCCGGGAAATACGAGCTTGTACCTTCTTATAGGCCGCGAAAGTGGGCCCTTTTTGCGCGTCACAGGCGGCCCCAGATTCACCGCTTGCCATGCAGAGCCTCCATGATGTTGCGAATCCTGGTCCACCTCAAGCAAGAGATTTCTTCCAATAATAGGTTTCCAACCCATCCCTCCTTCTGTGATGCGCATCACCGTGATAACTGGCAGGTTGCCGATCCAACATCAAGCACGTCGCATTACTAACAACACCCGGGAAACTCCTCTTAACACAACGTTCACCGTGGCTCCTCGGACATCTTGTAACTCATCAGCGGCCTCAACATCTGGGCGCTGTGCCGCTTTACCTGACAGTGAAATCCTCCTGTAGCGGCACATGCTCCGCGGAATCACCAACATAGACGACGAATTTGCCCGGATCCACACGCCAGCCATCCGACTTGACACTCCAATAAGCCAGCGAGCGGCGGTTTAAGGTGACTGAAACCTCCTTGCTCTCTCCCGGCTTGAGCATCACCCGATCGAAGCCCTTCAATTGCTTTTGGGGCATCGGTACAGTGG
>JBJKQK010000153.1:0-15390 GCA_046705285.1 Terriglobia bacterium | reverse complement strand
TCGAATGTCCCTGCTATCATCCTCAAAGTACAGGAGTCCTGCTCCGCTATCAAGACAAAGTCCGATGTCGAGTGAGCTGGCAGCGACGGCGCAGACTGGGCGATAAATGATGTAGGCATTCAACACTAGGAGCAAGCTGCGAGGTCAAGAGGCAGTGAGTATCGGCGCACAAGCCTTCTGGCTTTCCTCTGGGGTTCTGGTACTTGCTCTGCTCTGTCCGTAGCCCCCGTCGGGTCCCATTTCTCCGATGCAACAATAATCCCCTTAATCTTCATCGACCCCCCCTCCTTCACGCCTTCAATTTATCAGGCACAACACCACCCCGCCCGGAACTATTTCTGTTGCACCGCATCCAACCGGAGTAGACTTGCGCAACAGGGGGCAAACATCATGTCTATTCGACCGATTAAGCGCCTGATTAAATCCAAGCCGACGCTCGAAGGGGCTGGCGTGCATCTGCGCCGTGCGTTCGGGTTTGGCAACACTTCTGATTTCGATCCGTTCCTGCTCTTGGACGATTTCCGCAATGAGCGCCCGGAAGATTACCTGGCGGGTTTTCCCTGGCACCCGCACCGTGGGATCGAAACTATTACGTATGTTCTGGCTGGCAACGTCGAACACGGTGACAGCCTTGGGCACAGCGGAGCCATTGGCGCGGGCGACGTGCAGTGGATGACGGCGGGCAGCGGAATCATTCACCAGGAGATGCCCAAGGGCGACCCAACGGGGCGGATGCACGGCTTCCAGCTTTGGGGCAACCTACCTTCTTCGCTCAAGATGACGGCGCCGCGGTACCAGGAAGTGAAGGCAGTCGAAATTCCGGAGGTCACCGAAGATGATGGCACCAAGGTGCGCGTGGTCTGCGGCGACTTCTGGGGTGTGAAAGGTCCAGTGGATGGCGTCGCCGCTGACCCCATCTACATTGATGTTGCCGTTCCGCCCGGTAAGCGGAAGACTCTGCCGGTTGAAACCACCCGTCATGCCTTCGCCTATGTTTTCGAAGGGGAAGGGAAGTTCTGCAACGCTTCTGGCCCTTTGGCAGTGCCCACAGAATCAGTGGGGTGGGCGGATACTGCCCCTCCGGCGGAAGCGGAAAACCGTTCCCTCGTGCTTTTCGATCGTGGCGACGAAGTTACCGTCCAGGCACATGATAAAGGCATCCGCTTTCTGCTGGTTTCAGGCAAGCCGCTTCAAGAACCCGTTGCCTGGTACGGCCCAATCGTGATGAACACGCAGGAAGAACTCCGCCAGGCATTCAGTGAGCTTCATGATGGCACTTTCCTCAAGCACGGAAAAGCGAAGTAACCATCGGATTCGGGTTTGGCTCTCGAAGCGTGGGTTATAACCGACGGTCTGGCCCCGATGGTTCGGGAGTGTCCGAAATCGTCTCAGGCATTTGTTTCCATGCAGCGCGCATTAAAAACATGCGCATAAGCAGTCATGAAAAGAGTCAGGACATGGCCGAAGCCGTGACGACGGGTTAGCGCGATTTCTGCGGCTTTGGCTGGGGTGGCCTTGCTGGCTGATGGCACGGGGAATACGGCATCGCCAACGGCATTGCTGAAGCCATGCCCTGAAACGGACTGGAGACGAATCCACCCATTGCGCTGTGCATAGCATGAAGGAGGAATAAAGATGAAGTACAGGAAGCTGGGGAATACCGGGCTGATCGTGAGTGAAGTGGCGCTCGGAACCATGCAGTTTGGCAGCAAAATGAACCTGGGCAACCTTGGCCAGGACGACACCACACGAATGGTGAGAGTGGCGCTCGATCATGGAATCAATTTCATCGATACGGCAGACGTTTACAGCCTGGGCGAGAGCGAAACACTGGTGGGCAATGCCTTGAAGGGCGTGCGCGAAGAGATTGTTCTGGCTTCCAAAGTCCGCCTTCCCATGGATGGGAATTTCATCCATAGTGGAGCAACGCGGGTGAACATCATGCGAGAAATCCACGCCAGCTTGCGGCGGCTCCAGACCGATTACATTGACCTCTACCAGGTGCACGGTTGGGACAGCAATACACCGCTGGAAGAGACCCTGCGCACGCTGGACGATCTGGTGCGGCAGGGAAAAGTCCGTTACATCGGCCTCTCAAACCTGATGTCCTGGCAGGCGGCAACAGCCGTGAACATGCAGGAGCGGTTGGGCCTGGAAAAATACGTGACCGCGCAGATGTATTACAGTCTGGTCGGCCGAGGCCTTGAGCATGAGTTCCAGTCGTTCGCCGAATACTACGACATCGGCATCCTGGTGTGGAGCGCGCTGGCCGGCGGCTTCCTCTCCGGTAAGTACAGTCGGACGAATCCCGCTCCCGAGGGAACGCGCTTTGGGGATTCCGGCCAGTTTGTGCCCTTTGACAAGGAGATGGGCTACCGCGTGATCAACGTGCTCAAACAAGTAGCAGAGCGGCACGGTGCAAGCCCGGCACGCGTCGCACTGGCATGGACGCTGGCACGCCCGGCCATCAGCGCGGTGATCATTGCGGCTCGCACCATCGAGCACCTGGAAGATAATATACGCGCCGTTGACCTCACGCTTTCAGACGAAGACGTGCGACTGCTCGATCAAGTCTCTGATCCCGGCATTCCTTATCCCAAATGGATGGTCCTGCAGCTTGACACGGCGGAAGACCCGCGCCCGAAAGTGCTCCACCCTGAACGTTATACTCACGGTGGTACGTGGACGGACCTACGCGGCACCAAGTGGTCCAGCTAGAGAGCGTTTCGCTTTGCGGAGAGCGATGCCTCTGCTTTCAGGGGTATATTGGCCTCATCCCGATCGGGCCTCAAAACAGACCCCCTACCGTTTCTTCAACTTGCTTGTTGTTGCGCGAGCTTCAAAGCACTACGTCATTCTCCGAATTCCAAACCAGCTTCTTTCCAGCCTTGTAAGACAGGTTCCCGATCCACGAAATGCGCGCGGCCTCAACGCCGTCCTCGGCGGAAGCGTTGGGTGTCTTGCGCATTGGTGCGCACGCCAGATGGTTCTGGAAATCCTGGATGGTTCCGTAGTGCAGAGATTCGGCAAGATTTGGGTTCAGGCTGCTGCGCCCGGGAACCCACTTCTCGCCCGGAGGAAAGAAGGAGAGACGTGTGCGATTGAGATTGAGCGCGCATTCGTGCTCCGGAACACGATCCCACCATCGAATAAGCCGTGAATTCCGATAGGCAACCGAAGGATTAAACCTCGAGAATGGAGCAGGCGAGGGTTCACAGCGCGGGAAGGACGCATTGCAGGGATAGCGTCTCTGTGCATGAAGGTTCAGACCCACGCACTTCATCCAGGCTGCAGACGACTGCAAATCAGCGCGGACGCTGTGATTGTGGTCGTGCGTTCTCCGCGGTGCAGTGTCCCAACAGGCTCCTCCGGACCTCAAACTGCCAGACGACAGCGGCGGAATGCCAGGGCGGGCACATTGGCGCTCGACCCGGCCGGGATCCTTCAGTGCGCGGTGTTTCTCAGTTCCAGCGGACACCCTCAGCAATGGCAAAAATGCTGTCCGCTGTGTCTCTGCACTCCTCCTGCAGTTGATGCAAGCGCAGCTCAGCTTCGGTCTTTGACATCGCAGGGAATGCCTTGCGGAGTGAGACGCGCATGCCTGCCATCACAGGGAAAAGCGCCTCTTCCGAAACAAGCCCCATCTCCAGTACGCCCACGAACTCCTGGTCCAGGATCATCTTGACTGCCCGGTCGAAATCGTACATCGACATTTGGCAAGACATGTACCGTCCCCCTATTCGGACCCTTGCCTTTGTCTCGTCCCTAGTGTTGCTACCCCCCTGGCGATCTCTTTCGAGTATAGGAAGTATCATTCTTTCCCACCCTGTGGCAATGGAACTTTGGTCTTGCATTACCTCCTGAAAGTGCCATGCGGGTTGCCAGCAGATTGCCGGATGCCACGCCGGCATACCCGTGCCTCAGAGCCGTCCGAACTGCTTGACGGCTTCCTCGATGGACTTGTATTTGGCGATGTAGGGATTTATCGTGGGCTCAGCGAAATCCAGTTGTTGCGCCGTTTTCGGCAGGTGTTCTGTGTCTGCTCGTGGCACCACCACGCCATCTTCGTCAGTTGCCACGATATCTCCCGCCGAAACCGGAACGCCGTCGCAGACGATCGGAATGTTTGACCCGCCGAAAACATAGTGATCAACCGAGATAGAAGGGACAATTCCCAAGGCATAAACTGGAGATTGAATCTTCCGTGCGTAGGCAACGTTGCGAGTTCCGCCGACAACCCGGGCACCCACGAGTCCGCGGGCTGCCATGGCCACTGGTTTTTTGCGGCGGCAGGCATTTCAGGCTGTAGAATAGCAAACAGCGCCGGAGGCTCGTATCCCGGAGACTCCGCGGCTTTTCTCTAGATTTGGGTTCGCCGCCGGCACGCTCGAGACCCGTTTTGATGGGTGTCTGGGTCGTTGAGCGGACGATAGTTTCATGGCTTGGTAGTAACAGAGTTCTGCCAGAAGAGCACTTTAAAACGACCGAATTGTTGACGGTTGGGAGGGTCGGCATGGACCGAAGAAGATTCATCGAAGCTGGTACGGTACTGTCTTTGGGCGCTTTAACCGGAGGAGCTACTTCGGAGCGGGCTGCTGCTGCGCCTGCTCCTCTGCCGCTTCCTCCCCCGCTTGCTTTTCGAGATGAGAAGAGCAAGCTCAAGATTACCGGCGTGAGGATGGTTCGCCCTAGGCCGCCGAGACCTTTGCCTGCCTACAAGCCCGCTCCCGGCTCATGGAGCACGGGCGGAGCGCTTGTGGCGAATCCTATGTCGATTTATCCCAAATATAAGGCAAAGCGAACCTCCTTTATGGCGGATGACTTGGGGCCCGACGCCGTCCAGATTTCGACCGATAAGGGAATCAAGGGAATCGGGTTTGGCGGGCCGGGCTGCAGCTTTGTCATTGAGAGGCACCTGACCAAGTTGTTGATGGGCGAAGACCCGTTTAACGTGGAGGAGCTTTGGGACATCATGTGGCGCTCCACCCTCTACTACGGACGCAAGGGGCTTGTGATCAACGCCATCAGCGGCGTCGATCTTGCGCTGTGGGACATCATCGGCAAGGCTCTGGGCCTGCCCATCTACAAGTTGCTGGGCGGAGAGACCAAGTCCAGAATTCCTGCCTACTGCACAGGCAACGACATCGAACAGCACATCAAGTTCGGATACAAAAGGCTGAAGCTGGCGGTGCCTTACGGCCCTGCGGACGGCCGCGACGGACTGAAGAAGAACGCGGAACTTGTCCAGAAGACCAGGGAAGCTCTGGGACCCGACGGCGACATCATGCTGGATTGCTGGATGGCGCTGACCGAAGAGTATGCCCTTGAGTTTGCGGAGGCGGTTGCGCCTTACCGCGTTTACTGGATGGAGGAATGCCTTCCTCCCGACGATTACGACGGTTTCAGAAGGATCCATTCGAGAATCCGAACCACGCAGATGGCGACTGGCGAGCATGAGTATACCCGATGGGGTTTCCGACTTTTGCTGGAATACAATGCCGTGGACATCTGGCAACCGGATATCACGTGGTGCGGAGGACTCACCGAGTTGCGCCACATTGCTGCGCTGGCGAGCGCTTACAACATTCCCGTGATTCCGCACGCGGGATGGTCGCACGGCGGAGCGCAGTTTATCCTCGCCACCACCAACAGCCCCTGGTGTGAAATGTTCCTTCCGCCTCCAGGCGGCCCGCCGGTGGTCTACCAGCGGTTTGAGGAAGACAACCAGATCACGCGCGGCCCCGAGGGGATTTACATGCGGCCTCCCGACCGGCCAGGATTCGGCTGGGATTTAGTCGTTGATTAGGGGGCTCCCAGAGCGGCCGCCCTGCCGAAGGTCTCAACTGCCTGGGCGAAGCCGTCAGATAAGGAAGGTTTAGAGATCTACTACTACAAGCACGGGCGGGAATTTACCGACCGTCTAACGGAGATGAGTTTCTTACCGATCCAAAGCTGGTGTGGCTGAATTAAGACATCCGCAACGCCCACATACATCAACTCGCATTTGGTCCCAACCCCGCGGTATCTCCCCGCGAGTACTTCAATAATATAGCGATCTTCCACGTCAAAGATGCCAGAGGGTAAGCATGCCGCCCATAGAGTCTGTGGCACTAAAGTTGTACCAACCATCGTTCCATTGTCAACGCCTATACGTGCCGAATATGATAACCCCGTTGAACGTTAAAGCGGAGGAACCTGAATTGGCAAGGCCATTTGTCACCCCCTATTTCGAACGCTTCTTAGATGGGATTCTGCCGGACTTGGCGTTCCTGGCTGAATACTCGGAGGAACCAGAATTGTTTGCCATGTTAGGGACTCGACTTATCGGGCTGGCACAGATGGCCTCCGCTCCGGGTCCTCAAGACAAGGATGACTTCACCGAGGAGTTCAGCACAATTGATTATGCCGAGGACTTCAAGCCGTTTGCTGATTCGATTTTGGACAACATGTATAGGTTGATGACACAGACCGGAGAACACGAGCTTGTACAGAAGTCAACCGAATGCCTGATGAAGATTTTGCATTACGCATCTCTTCCCACCAGCTGCATTAACCAGCGGTGGGCCGCAGTTAATATACTCTCCGCATTCAAGGACGTTGAGCAAGCCTGGCAACTGAAGCTGAATTCAGGCAGCCGAAACCGCACAGCACATTAGTGCCAAATTCCAACCCACATGACACATGAGCCTTTCCTGAAGCGAAAGTTCTCAAAATGCTTCAGGCCAGAGCGAAACGTTGGCGGCGACTATTCTCCCTTACCCTCAGCCACTTCGTGCGCCCTTCCATAAACAGGTGGATGTAAGGACGAAACGGCAACGCCGATAGCATTCTTCACCTGTGCCAGGACGTTGCCTCCGGACGGCAGGGAAGGTGTAACTGTACGCTTAGTCTGTAACTCCGCCCTTTTCAAGCTGTTGCGGGATGTTGGAGGCGCCGATAACCAATTTAACGGGGAGCCAGCCAGCGGAGCTTTCCGCAGACAGGGCTGGGATGGGAGGATTTCTGTGGGGCTACCCAAGTATTGTCGTCGACAGGTTCCTGTCCAGCTACTAGTGGAATGTCGCGGTAGGGTACGGCTGGTAGCACGGCCATACGTGGTCGGATGCAAGCCCTGGTTTTTTCTCCTGGTGATGGCCAGGGGCTTGATAGTTGCAGCATAAAGCTCACCGAGTCATCGAAAGTTGATCGTATGGGTTGTGGCGGAAATTTGCGATATACTCCAGAGCAGCGAAACGCGGTAGTACAGAGACCAAATATTTTCGGTGGATGAGGATAGACGGTTGCAGCCTGGCTTCATGAGGTAAGGGAGCGATTGTGTTCCATATGAGTGGAAAAACTCTCGAGCTGTGAGGAGGCGGTATGAGGCGAAGGACATTTTTCGGAAGTGCTTTCGCGGGGCTGGCGGCTTCGGCTTACGCGGGAAAGGTTCCCAAGGCCAAAGCAGGCGGGATTCCGCGACGGACATTCGGGAAGACCGGTGAAAAGCTCACGGTGATCGGACAGGCAGGCGGGCGCTTTCCGCTGATTACTTTTGAAGAGGCCAAGGCCATTACCCTGCGCGCCTATGACCTGGGGATCAACTATTTTGACACTTCAGTTGATTACTGGAACGGCCGCTCGGAAGAAGTTTATGGGGCCGTGCTCCCGCCATTTCGAAAGCACATCTTTCTCACCACGAAGGCCAACAATCGGGACCGCAAGGGCGCTGAAGCTGAGTTACATACATCGCTGAAACGCCTGCGCACGGACTACGTGGACCTCTGGCAAATCCATCAAGTGGGCGAGAAGCAGGAGGTGGAGGAGATCTTCGCCCCGGGCGGCGCCATCGAAGCGTTTGAAGCCGCCAAGAAGGCCGGGAAGTGCCGCTTCATCGGCTTTACGGGCCATCACGATCCCTATGTGCATCTGGCGATGCTGCACGCCTATGACAAGTTCGATTCCATTCTGATGCCACTCAACATCGCAGACTTCAACTATTTGAGTTTTCAGAAGCTGACCCTGCCGGTGGCCGTAGAACGCGGAATGGGCATCCAAGGCATGAAGAATTTTGGCAATGCCAAGCTGATGCAGGAATTCAGCGCCGAAGACTGCCTGAGATACGTGCTGAGCCTCCCGATCAGTTGCACGGCCATCGGCTGCACCACCATCGGCCAACTGGAGGACGACGTCCGCTTCGCTCAGCAGTTTAAACCGTTTTCGCCGGATGAAATGCAAGCCCTTCAGGAACGCGCCAAAAATATCTCTGGACCCCATTTGGAAGATTGGAAGCGCAACACTGCCACCCAGGCGAGCGGGCGTCGAACCCGGGCGGCAACGCACGGGTAACGCAATGCAGCAACGTCCGGAGTGTTTCGGCCGCGGGCCTTTTGCACGGCCGGCGGATAGAGTTGTCTTGTGATTTTGCGGCCTGCAAAATCGGTAATCATCGCTGAACAGGGAATTGCAAATGTCAGCATGGGTTCGGGGCCTGGCCAGGACGAACTGGACGGCCAAATGTAAAACCCTAAATGAATGAGCTGTGCGGACCGCCTTATACCGCCCGCCACCGGAACTTCTCCCGACGTCTTTGAAATACGATCGGTGTTAACATACCGGATGCAGGCCGGCTGCTCATAGACATGGGCCGCAGTGTTGTTACGCGGGGATGATAAAACAAACTGGGACAAACACGGAAAAACTTCCTTTATCGAAGAAACCGAGTTGGTTGCTGAGCGTCACGCTGGCCAATCCGGCCCTTTTCGGGTTGCTCGGCGGGGCCAAAGCACGCGCCGACAATTCGGCAGCGGAAACCGCAACCGGGTGGCGAAAATACCGGCACAACCCGGTTCTTGGGGGCCGTCTGGGCACGTGCTTCGATATGTCCGTCTTGAAAGAAGGCGGCCAATATCTCATGTGGTTCTCTTGGCGTCCCAAGAAAAGCATTGCTCTGGTCCGGGGGAGCGACGGCATTCATTGGGGGACTCCGGTCATCGTACTGGGGCCCAATCCGGAAACCGGGTGGGAGGAAAACATCAACCGACCGGTCGTCATTTACCGCGGTGGCGGGTATCACATGTGGTACACGGGCCAGGCGCATGGCCATTCCTGGATAGGCTACGCTGTTAGCCAGAATGGAATTCGCTGGAAGCGGGTGAGCCGAAAACCGGTTCTTTCTTCGGACAAACCTTGGGAAAAGGTTGCGGTGATGTGTCCTGATGTGATTTGGGACAAGTGCGCAAGGATCTATCGTATGTGGTATTCAGGCGGAGAGCAATACGAGCCCGATGCCATCGGCTATGCAACCAGCCGCGACGGGATCCATTGGACCAGAGCGCGGCAAAACCCTGTCTTCCGTTCAGATCCCCGGCATAAGTGGGAGCAGCAACGGGTTACCGCCTGCCAGGTGATCTATAGTGATGGCTGGTTCTATATGTTTTATATTGGCTTTCGGGACATCAACCATGCGCAAATCGGCCTGGCCCGGTCCCGCGATGGCATAAGCAGCTGGCAACGCCTGCCTGAAAACCCCATCATCCGTGCGGGAAGAGGCGCGGCTGAGTGGGATCATGACGCCTGCTACAAACCCTGCGCGGTCTGGGATGGAACGCACAACCGGTGGCTACTCTGGTATAACGGCCGCAATGCCTACTTTGAGCAGATCGGGCTTGCGATTCATCCGGGCAAAGAGCTTTGGATTTCTCAATGAAGGCGAGCCTCAACACCATCCACGGTATGGAGATGGTAACAGTCACCAAACCAAACTATCGGCAAACTGTCAACGAGGGAAACCCTTGCCGGACACTGTGATCGAAAATGTTTCCGACACCGCGTTCTGGATCGCGCATTACCGGGCGATCGAAAATCAGCGGCGTGACGCACTATTTCACGATCCGCTTGCCGGCGTTCTCGCGGGCGACCGCGGCAAGACCATCGCCGCCGCGATGCCCCGCGGCTTCATAACCTCATGGTCTGTCGTGATCCGCACTTGCATTATCGACGACTATATCCGGTTGGCCGTCGACGAAGGCGTGGATACGATTCTGAACCTCGGCGCCGGACTCGACACCCGCCCTTACCGGATGGACCTTCCAGAACGGCTGCTTTGGGTCGAGGCGGACTATCCTCATGTCATCGAGTTAAAGGAGAAGCAGCTGTTGAATGAAAAGGCACGCTGCCGCCTGGAGCGCACGAAGCTTGACCTTGCCAACTTTGGCGAACGCTGCGATCTGCTCGCCAGCATTGATCCACGCGCAAAGAAGTTGTTGATTCTCACGGAAGGAGTCGTTCCTTATCTCAGCGCGGAGCAGGCAGGTGCGCTCGCAGATGATCTCAGAAGGCTCGATCATGCTTGCTACTGGATTGTGGATTACTTTGCGCCGGAAATCATGAAATATCGGCATCGCCACGGGATGAGACGCATGATGCGAAACGCTCCGTTCAAGTTTGCACCGAAAGACTGGTTTGGCTTTTTTGGCGAGCACGGCTGGCGGAGCAGGGAAGTCCGCTACCTGGCGGAAGAATCCGTACGCCTCCACCGTCCGATTCCACTCCCACGGCTGGCCAGGACCCTTTTGAAGATTCGATGGCTCTTTGCCTCAAAAGAGCGGCAAGCAGCTTTCAGAAAGTATGCAGGCTATGTCCTGCTCGAACCCACGCGAGTTCCGCCCGACAATTCTTTGTGAGCTTTCCGGCGGAACTTTCACCCTGTCCGGACCATGCGGACGAGTACGGACGGCTCTGCGGGCGCGCTTATGCTGTTGTCTCCAGGAGAAGGTGGGCTGCCGGGATCTCCGATGCACGGAGTACAGTTTGAAATAAGCACTCCAATGGCATCGTCCGTTTTCTGGCGATTGACATCCCGGATAAATGCCTGCAGGTATCCATCAATGCCGACCATGGTGCCTCCGGGGAGCCAGTGGCGCTCCGCTGGCGGCAATAAGGCCGTCTCCTCACCGCGAGCTATGATATAAACTGTTGACGGAAAATTCCTGTCCGATCAGTATAGTCTGTTCAGAACCAGCGTCCGCGCTGGGTGGCGGAGTACCATGAAGAGCCTGATCCGACAACTTGTATCAACCGCACCTGTCCTGACGGATGGTGCTTGGGGAACACAGTTGCAGGCGCGCGGCCTTGAGCCGGGAAGTTGCCCCGACGCCTGGAATTTGTCAGATCCGGAACGCGTGGAGGAGGTTGCCCGGGCTTACGTTGAGGCCGGAAGCCACATCATTCTGACGAACACCTTTGGCGCTAACCGCATTGCTCTGGCCCGGCACGGACTTCAAGGGGAGACGGAGGAGATCAACCGCGTCGGAGTCGAGATTTCCCGTCGAGCCGCCGGCGCCCGCGCGCGTGTAGTTGCGTCCGTGGGACCGTGCGGCAAACTGCTGGTTGCGGAAGAGATAACCGAAAAGGAGATCGCCGAGGCCTTCGAGGAACAGGCTCATGTCTTGGCCACGGCGGGGGCGGACGCAATTGTGATCGAAACGATGAGTGACCTTGCTGAAGCAAAGCTTGCTTTAGCCGCGGCGCGGAGGACGGGGCTTCCGGTGATTGCCTGCATGACTTTTGATTCTGGCCGCGAGCACGATCGCACCATGATGGGCACAACCCCGGAACAGGCAGCCGCCGAACTGACCGCTGCGGGTGCAGACGTGATCGGCGCCAATTGCGGCCAAGGCGCCGAAGGCTACATCAGCATCTGTGAACGCCTGCATGCGGCCACGAATTTGCCGCTTTGGATCAAGCCGAACGCGGGCTTGCCGGAAGTTTTGGAAGGACGGATGGTGTACCACGAGACGCCGCAATCTTTCTCCCACCACGCCCAGGCTCTGGTCGGGGCCGGTGCGAGCTTTGTAGGCGGCTGTTGCGGGACGACGCCAGCGTTCATCCTGGAACTTTCAATACATTTGCATGCAGGAGGAAAGGCTTAGTTCGACCCATGCGCCTTCGGCTGATCAGTTGTGAAATTTTTTTCCGCGAAATGTGTGCGCTCCTGGCGCGCTCGCCTCACACGATTGATGTGGAATTTCTGCCCAAGGGACTGCACGATGTTGGCACCCAGGAGATGTACACACGCCTGCAGTCGACGATTGACCGGATCGACAACAGCCCTTATGACGCTATCCTGCTGGGCTATGGCCTTTGCAACAACGGCGTCGTGGGGCTGACTGCGCAGGACAAGCCGCTCGTGGTTCCCCGTGCGCATGATTGCATTACGCTTTTTCTCGGCAGCGGCGCCCGCTACATTGAGTACTTTGAAAACCATCCCGGCGTCTACTTTGAGACCAGTGGCTGGATCGAGCGCGGCGGTGCTGATGGGGAGCTGAGCCAGCTTTCGCTCGGAAAGAAATTGGGTTTTCTGCAGACTTATGAGGAGATGGTTGCCCGTTACGGCGAGGACAACGCCCGCTACCTGCAGGAACAACTCGGCGACCTGACACGGCATTACAGGCAGTTCACCTTCATCGAGATGGGCGTCGAGCCCGACGGGAGTTTCGAAGAGCACACACGCCGGGACGCCGACAAACGTGGCTGGGCCTTTGAGAAAATCAAGGGAGACCTTGGCCTGCTTCGGCGCTTGTTGAACGGCCAGTGGGACGACAAGGAATTCCTGATTGTGCCGCCGGGATTTCGGATCGTCGCAAAGTACGACGAAGGCATTATCAGCGCTGAACCGGCGGATTCAGTCGGCTTGGCAGGTGCTGACGACGCAGCGAGCGGCGCGGCAAAAGGATAAGGACGACGATCATGAACGGGCGTGAACGCATTCTGGCAATGCTTGAGGTCCGGCAGGCGGACCATTTGCCATTCATGCCCATCACCATGATGTTTGCCGCCGACCATGCGGGCGTGAAATACCTGGAGTACGCCACGGATTTTCACGTGCAAGCCGAGGCTCAGCTTCGCGTTGCCGAAGACTACGACTTCGATTACGTGAGTGTGATTTCCGATCCGGGCTGCGAGGCCACCGATTGCGGCGCTCAGGTTAAATATTTTCCCGACCAGCCTCCGGCTCTCGACGAGGCTAACGCCCTGCTGGCTGACAAACTCAAACTCAGCGCACTCAGGGCTCCCGAGCCTTCGAGCGGCCGCCGCATGCACAACCGGCTCGAAGCCGTGGCGTCCCTGAAACAGCGTGAGGGAAATGACAAGCTGGTGGAGGCCTGGGTTGAAGGTCCATGCGCGGAGGCCGCCGACCTGCGTGGCATCAACAACCTGATGATGGACTTTTACGACGACCCGGCATTCATCCAAGAGCTTTTTGAATTTATCACCGATCTTGAACTGGCGTTTGGCAGGGCCCAGATTGCCGCGGGCGCGGACCTGGTCGGGATCGGGGACGCCGCCGCTTCGCTGGTCGGGCCGAAATTCTACAACCAGTTTGTCTGGCCATGCGAAAAGCGCCTGGTGGAGGGATTGCAGGCTGCCGGAGCGCGCGTGCGCCTGCACATTTGCGGGAATACGCGGCCGCTTCTCGCACCTATGGGACGGTTGGGCTGCGACATGGTTGATCTCGATTCTCTTGCCCCGATGGCCCAGGGACGGCGCGAGATGGGCGCGAAACAAGTCTTGTGCGGCAACATCGATCCCGTGCGCGTCCTGCGCGACGGAACGCCGGAGTCGGTGTACGAGGCCGTTGCGGAGTGTCATCGACAGACGGGCGATCACTTTATTGTCGGCGCGGGTTGCGAGGTGCCGCGAGACACGCCTGCTGCCAACGTGCGTGCGATGGCGCGATACTCGCGCGAACACAGCGCCGGGGGATGACAAGTACCTTGAAGAAGAAGGACACATTCCACATTTTGCTTCGGCCTACCGAGGTCGAATTGCGCGCTCCGGCGGGTACGCCCTTGCGCGATTTGCTTTTCGAACAGGGAGTGGAATTTCCGTGCGGCGGGCGGGGGCGCTGCCGGGGCTGTCGGGTTCGCATCCATCGGGGCTCCGCGGAAATCAACGACGCACAGAGGGAGAAACTTTCGGACGAGGAGTTGAAGAACGGCTGGCGCCTGGCATGCCAGTGCTCGCTGGCTGACAATCTGGTGGTTGAACTTCGCCAATGGGATGCTGCCATCCTGGCCGATGATTCGCCATTTGTCTTCGAGCCCAGGCCAGGACTCGGAGTGGCCGTCGATGTGGGAACGACCACTCTTGTAGCACAGCTTCTTGACCTCACGACTGGCCGGGTGCTCGCGGTACGCACTTCGCTCAACGCCCAGGCACGTTATGGCGCGGACGTGATGAGCCGCGTCGAATACGCCGGTGGTAGCGGCCACTTGCTCGACCTCGCGCGATTGATCCGGCGCCAGATTTCGAGCCTGATCGACCAGTTGGTTTTCTCCTCAAAGGCTGCGCGAACAGAGATTCGTGACGTCGTGCTGGTCGGTAACACGGTGATGCACCACTTGTTCGGCGGGATTAGTGTCGAACCGCTTTCGCATTACCCGTTCGAGTCGCCCGAGACGGATCTAAAGATATTCCGTCCTGCAGACATCGACTGGAACCTCAATCCAGATGCAGGCATCCGATTTCTTCCCTGTCTGGGCGGCTTTGTGGGCAGCGACGTGCTGGCGGGGGTGCTGGCAACGGGCCTCAGTGACCGCGAAGAGTTGGGCGCGCTTGTTGATCTAGGCACCAACGGCGAAATTGTCGTCGGGAACTCCTCCGGACTCTTCTGTGCCTCGACGGCTGCCGGGCCGGCGTTTGAGGGTGCGCGCATCACCATGGGCATGCGCGCGGCGACCGGAGCTATCAGCCAGGTGACGGTCGAAGACAACCACCTTGCCTGCCACGTTCTCGGAAACGCCGCGCCACAGGGCCTGTGCGGAAGCGGATTAGTAGACGCAGTGGCGGCCGGTCTGGACCTGGAGGTCATTGAGCCCTCTGGACGCTTCGCCAACGGCCGCAAGGAATGGACGCTTGCAGAACCCGTGGTGCTGACCCAGGGCGACATCCGTGAACTGCAGCTTGCGAAGGGTGCCATTGCCGCCGGCTTCAGGATTCTGCTTGATCGTCTCGGCGCGAGCGTCGGCGATTTGAAGAAACTCTACCTGGCCGGCGCCTTTGGCAATTATATTTCGCGTACCAGCGCGCGGCGCATTGGCCTCATTGATTTGCCCCTTGAGCAGGTCAGTGCCGCCGGAAACACGGCCCTGCTGGGAGCCAAGCTTGCGCTTTTCAGCAGGGATGGCGAAGATGGTTCGTACGTCAGGCTGCGGAAGAAGATCGAGCACGTGGCCTTGAAAGCCGATAGCAAGTTTCAGGAGGCGTTTGTTGAGGGGCTTTCGTTCCCGCAACATTCTCACGTTCACGGTTAGAAGGAGATCATTATGGGGTTATTCGAAGAGATGCGGCAAGCCATTATCGACGGGAAGGCTCCGGTGGTGAAGGAACTGACGCAGAAGGCGCTGAGTG
>JBJKQK010000152.1:0-9464 GCA_046705285.1 Terriglobia bacterium | reverse complement strand
TCTCGAAGACAGGCTAGGATGCTGTTGGACAGTTTTGAAATCTGCATGGGGTTGTCCCCTGGGCTGAGACAAACAGTTAAGACACTGCGTGCCGTTCCCTGGAATGCCATTGTATTGCGAAAGCGTTTTCCCTCAAAATGTCCACTGGCTGGTGAAGCGGAGGCAGGCTCTGCAGGAGTGCAACCCACCGAGGAATAACCAGCTGGAAACTCATCGCACCGATGAGGCCGAGGGCGGTTCGAGGAGGGCCGCCCCGGCATAGAACTCATCGGACGATAGACTTCCTCATGCCTTAAAAAACTCATTCAATTCCAGCTGATCTTGAAACGGCTAGGTAGTTCATTCCCGATTTTCCGAACCGCGCCTCGATGTATATGTCAACGGGGATGTAGTCAAATTCCTTGTGAGCCGCCGGGTCGCTGAGATGCCCGGGGTAGTCCCTGCGCAGCGTTGCGAACTGGGCGGGAGTCGTCTTTTTCCAGACCTCACGAGAGTATACGAGGCTAGTGTCAGAGACAGCGTCAGCCTTTCCGAGGATTAGTTCGACCTTGGCCCGCGAGAGGCCAAGCCTCAAGCCCGATCTCGTTTCTAAACTCATTGAAACCAGCTTCGTTCTGACGCAGAGATTTTGTCCGGTCCAAGTTGCGCCGTCGCTAAATAGGTAAAACTCGCTTTGATCCTCGCCGTATTCAAAAACCAGATACACCTTCGCGGGGCCTCCGGCCGCCACGTAGCAAACTTGCTCCCGCCCGTAAGCTGCGTCGCCTCGCTCCACGATCTGCGCCTTGCCCATCTTGGCCGCAAGTTTGCTGAACTGGCCACTTCCTACAACGACGCCGGCAATCTCAAACATTCCTGCGGTGATATCCTTCTTACTCCCCTTTGCATCCACATCCGGTTGGATAGAGTGTGGATTGTTGAGCGACCACCAGTCGGTGTCATCATTCAGCCGCACGGACTGTGCAGCCGCGATCATGGAGGCGCAGAGAAAAACAAATAATCCCAAGAAGATTGGGTGCAGACGCCAACTCCGAAAGCTCACGACGGACTTGGGGCACGAATAAGAATTCACTCTATCAGCTCCTATGCGAAGCGGTCTGCTCGAATCTCACCAGTGTACCAGATGAGAAACGCCGGGAGCGCTCGAACTCGACCGGTGGAAGATAGCCCAAGGACGAGTGTAGCCGCCTTTCGTTGTAGACCTTCTCCAGGAAGTATTTGATGGAAGCACGGGCCTCTTCCAAATTCCGGTATTCCTGTAGGTAGACCTCCTCGTACTTCAGCGTCTTCAGGAACGATTCGCAGGTGGCATTGTCGTAGGGGTTCCCACGACGGCTCATGCTGATCTGGATGCCGTGCTCCCGCAGCACATCTGTGTAATCTCGCGAAGCGTACTGCACGCCGCGGTCGGAGTGATGCACCAGTCCCGGCGCGGGTCGTCGCTCGGCGAGCGCCCTTTCCAGCGCCTGAAGCGTCAACGCGGTGTCGAGCTCTGGGCCCAGCGCCCAGCCGACCACGCGCCGCGAAAAGGCGTCCAGAATCACCCCCAGATAGACGAACCCCAGCTCCAGGCGAATGTAGGTGAGATCGGCCACCCAGAGCTGATCCAGCCCCGTTAGCGTCATCCGGCGGGCCAAGTTGGGGTAGACCTGTAGGCCGTGATCGGAGTCGGTCATGACCACGAACTTTCTCTTCCGCAAGCACAGCAGATTGTCCTCGCGCATCAGGCGGTAGACGCGATTCACCGCCCAGCCGCGCCGCTGGAGTTCGATGGTCATCCGCGGCCAGCCGTAGCAAGGGAATTCCAGCGCCACACGCTGGATGGCGTCCCGCAGGGCCATGTCCCGATCCGCTTCGTGCGGCTCGGGCGGATGGCGATAGAATCCCGCCCGGCTCACTCCCGTCAATGCGCACATGCATTCCACCGTCAATCCGTCCTCCGACCGACCGCCTTCCTGCTGGGTTTGGATTTGCGCGTAGACAGCGGCATTCCATTTAAGGCCTGCAGCTTCCGCTGCTCGTCGATGCGCCGCAAGCACCCCTTCAAGAAATCGATCTCCAGCGTCTGCTGCCCGTTCTTACGCTCCAGTTGCGCCACGCGACCTTCGTCCCAGCGCCGCTTCCCCTGTCCAGGAAACGCGTTGCCCGGCCCCTGGCGGAACTCCCGCCGCCAACGGTGAAGCGTGTTCGGATTCACTTCAAAGGCCCGTGCCACCTCCGCGATGGACGCCCCCATGTCCAACCGCTGAATCGCTGCCAACTTGAACTCCTTCGTGAACTGCCGTCGAGACAAACCCATGACTCAATTCTCCCTTCGATGGCATTTTCATACCATTCGCTGAAATTTGAGTCTTAACCGTTTGTCTCAAAAATGGGGACAAGTCCACCTGCGGGCGTAGACGTCAAACTTTCCCACACTTCAGAATCGGCAAGTTCCAACCTAGCATCAACGCAAGCGACTACCGTCCGGCGCACTCAACAGGAGAGGCAATGTTGAAACACGGAGCACGTGGTGGCTATCGCGGGTCAATCCCATGGCCGGGTCGTGGTCGCTCGTAGCGTACCCGAGATCCTATCGGCCGGTGACACCAAGCGACAAGCTACCAGTACTTTCGCCGCATTCCGTCAGCAGTAACACACGTAGAAATTGGCGCCTCAGTGATTTTCCGCAGATGATGATCACACGGCAAGAAGAATCTCTGGGTATCAGTATGTGTGCTCTGTCTAATGATGAGCTTGGCCTTCACTAAATACACCGTGAAACGCGGGAAGCGGGCCCTTGCAACAAAGAAAAGCCATTCTACACTTTACCCTGCAATCCATGGAGGTAAGCCAGTTGCCTGCGAAGTCAAAGAGTGGCGCAATCATAATTCGACATGCGCATCCAGCCGCAACCGGGGGTGCAGTCACACTGCTCAGGCACTCTCTGGCCAGTCGCTACCAAGAAATTATCTGGCCGTTAACCCGTTTCATGTACGCGACTAGCGGCTTTGCATGATTGACGGTGCGTGCTCCTCCATATACGCTACCGACGTCCTTTGGGGCGATTCGTCGGGCTTAAGGTCATTTTGTTTTTCCATTCAACTCTATGTCGTGGTGAGTTTTCCACGATGTCGGCGAAGTGTTTCCTGGTGAGCCAGCGTTTGTAGGGGCGTCGCAGGTTCGAGGCTGAGGTTCACACATTGGTCCGACTCTATCTCAAAATCGGTGCCCTGGTGGCCGTAATCTACACGGCGCTTCTGTGCGGACTGTTTGTGGCGATGCTGCAACCGCCGCCGGTTTTCGGCCGCATCATGGCAAAGGTGCCAACGATCGCTTTTTTTCTCTTTCCATTCAGGCCAATGTGGCTGTACGCGCGCAGAGGCCGTTTGAAGGTCGGGGACCCGGCCCCGGACTTTGCCCTCACAACTGCGGAAGGTTCCAAGGTTGTACACCTTTCCTCGTTTCGTGGACAGGAGCCCGTGGTGCTGATCTTTGGCAGTCATACTTGACCGCCATTTCGCCGGGAGGTTCCCGAGCTCAACAAGCTGTACGAGCAATACAAGGATCAAGCGGCTTTCTATGTGGTCTACATCGAAGAAGCCCATCCGACGGATGGATGGGAGATGCCGAGCAATCTTAAGGAGGGCATCCTCATCGCAAGTGCCAGGACGTTCCTCCAACGCGATGAAGCCGCACAGACCTGTGTCATCCAGCTCAACATCCGAATCCCGGCTCTCGTGGACGACTTGCAGGACACGACTGAACGTGCCTACACCGCGTGGCCGGATCGCATTTACGTTATCAACCGCAAGGGTCGCGTGGCTTACAAGAGCAAGCCGGGGCCGTATGGTTTTCATCCCAAGGCAATGGCCGCGGTCCTCCACTCATTGGTCTCTTCCGGTAGCATGGGACCCGCTTCGAAACCTGCTGGGGCTGACCGGTAGGAGCCGTGCATTCATAGGCTGGTAGATTTCCTCCGCCTCGGGCGGCGCGGGGAACCAAAACCTTGAAGGGGCTAAGAACAAATGAGAACAATCATGTTAAAGAGCATACCGGGCTGTATTTTGCTGATGCTGTTGACGGTGGCCACAGCTCCACTTTCTGCTCAAGAAGTCACCGCAAGCATACGCGGAACCGTCACAGATGCGAGCGGCGCACGCGTGCCGGATGCGCGGGTGGTTGCAACCGAGACCCAAACAGGATTCAAGCGTGAGACATGGACCGACAAGAGTGGAAACTACCTGCTGGTTCTTCTGCCTATCGGGCCTTACCGCCTGGAAGTTACCAAGAAGGGCTTCAAAAGCCACGACCAGGAAGGTATCGACTTAAGCGTGAACCAGGTAGCAGCGGTACCCGTCCGTCTTGCCGTTGGCACAGAGCTCCAAACCGTGCAGGTGAAGGCTGGCGCGCCGCTGGTAAAGACGACCAATGACCTGGGGGAGACGGTGCGAGGAAGGGAAATTCTGGACTTGCCGTTGGATGGTCGCAATTTTACGCAACTCGGGCTGTTGCTTCCGGGCGTCGCGCCACTGACGGGAGGTTTGCTGAAAGCAGGTGGCACGGAACGACAAGGCCAATCGTATGCAGTGAATGGCCAGCGTCCCGAGTCGAACGAATTCCTGATCGATGGTGTTGAAAACTACAACCTGGTGGATGCCGGTTTTGTGCTTGAACCCCCTCCGGACGCCATTGCAGAGTTTCGCATCCTGACCAACACGGCCCCAGCGGAATTTGGCAACAACGCCGGTTCGACCACCAACATCGTAACGCGCTCCGGCACCAACCACTTTCATGGCGATCTTTGGGAGTTTGTAAGGAACAACGCCTTCGACGCTCGCAATTTCTTTTCGCCAACCGTGCAACCCTACAAACAAAATCAGTTTGGCGGCACGCTGGGTGGACCTATTCAGCACAACAAGACGTTCTTCTTTGGATACTATGAAGGACTTAGAATCCGCCAGGGTGAGAGCGAAGCGGCTACTGTGCCTTCGCTGGCAGAACGGCAAGGAGACTTTTCTCAGTCGGTGAATCCCTCAACCGGGCAAGTGGAACCGCTGATCAATGAGTTCACCGGCCAGCCGTTTCCGGGGAATCAGCTACCGGCTATCAATCCCATTTCGCAAAACCTGCTCCAGTTTTACCCGCTCCCGAACGACGGGGTCAACCAGTTTGTTACCACGCAGATGCTCAACAAGAATACCGACCAGTTCGGCATCCGGGTTGATCATTATCTTTCAGAGCGGGACTCGATGTTTGTCCGCTACATGTTTTCAAACGGATCGCAGATCGATCCACTCTCAACCGCGGGTGCCAATGTGCCGGGCTTTCCAGTGGGCGAGAATTACCGGGCGCAGAACGTCGCCGCCCAGGAGACGCACTCGTTTTCTTCCACGCTTGTGAACATGGCGGAGTTTTCGTTCCTTCGGTACAAGCTCTTCTTTGACGAAGCTCTCAATCACACACCACTGTCCTCTCTCGGATTCCAGTACACTCCAACGCTTGCGAGTCAAACCGGGCCTCCTTTCATCGAAATCGAAGGCTTCGCGTCGGTGGGCAATCCGATTACCGGACCCAACGATTCCTATCAAAATACTTTCGCATTAACGGATTCGACTGACTGGATTCACGGAACGCACGACGTAAAGTTTGGCGGTGGCTTCCAGAACGAGCAGATCAACTACAAGCTGGGCATTGCCTCGAACGGGTTTTTTGTGTTTGCGCCATTTCCAGTAAACAACGCCTTTGCCAGCTTCCTGCTGGGCGCGCCGGTGGTCTTCCTTCAAGGAGGTGGCGACTTGCCTCGAGGCCTGCGCGCCAATCGTTACGACCTCTACGCACAGGATAGCTATAAGATGACGCATCGACTGACCATTAATGTCGGACTTCGCTACGAACTGCCCGTCCCATATTCAGTGCTGGGAAACAAGACCGCCATATTTGAGCCGGGCGTCCAGTCGAAGGTGATGCCCACCGCGCCGGTGGGTCTGGTTTACCCCGGTGATCCTGGTGTCCCGCGGGGATTGATTCATACCGATTATCACGGTTTTGCTCCGCGGTTTGGCGTCGCGTGGGATCCAACCGGCAGCGGTCGCTGGTCCGTTCGGGCAGCTTACGGAATCTTCTACGATCCCTACTACAACGGCGATGGCGGGCCTGTTCAGGCGCCTATTAGCGCGCCGCCATGGTTCAAGACAATTCAGGAAGAGCCACCGGCCAGTTTTGCCAATCCCTTGCCGGCAGGCCTCAATCCTTTTGCGCCGACTTTCTCCAACCCGCAGACTCTAACGTTGCTAACTCTGGACCCCAATTTGACACTGCCTTATGGGCAGGACTGGAACTTCACCATCGAGCGTTCATTTCGACAGAGCTGGCTCCTGAATGTCGGGTATGTGGGAACCAAGGGGACCCACTTGCCGCGCTTCGTGGAGGATAACCCGGCTGTCTATGTTCCTGGTCAGTCAACCGAAGCCAACGTCAATCAGCGAAGGCTCTATTCCGGCTGCACGCTGGCTCAGCCTGCAAACTGTGTCTATGGGTCAGTCGGGCTGATTTCCGGCATCGCGAATTCTGATTACAACGCTCTCCAGGCAAGCCTGCAAAAACGGTTCTCCCGCGGTCTTGAATTTCTGGCTTCCTATACCTACGCCAAGTCACTTGACGACGTCTCGTCCCTCAACATTTCGGGCTCATCCCCACAGAGTGTTGCCGGTGCGAACGATCTTGCGCAAAATCCGTTCGACCTCGAAGCGGAATATGGCCGCTCGCTTTTCGACGCGAGAAACCGGTTTGTGTTGAGCTACATCTGGCAAGTGCCGTTCTGGAGGAAACCTGGCAATTGGTATCATTACGCTCTGGGAGACTGGCAAATGAACGGCATCTTCAGTGCATCAACCGGAACTCCATTCACCGTGTTCGACTCAAGCGATCCATCTCTCGAGGGGCAGTCCCCAGAAATCTCCGGCTTTTTCAGTGACCGTCCCAACCTGGTTGGGAATCCCAATAACGGCCCCAAAACGCCGCAGCAATGGTTTAACCTTCAGGCGTTTCAGCCCGTCACGCAGCCAGGCCAGTTCGGCAATGCCGGACGGAACATCGTGCAAGGGCCTGGGCTGGTTGAGTGGGATTTTTCACTTTTCAAAGATTTCCCGATCAAAGAGTCGAAAACGCTGCAGTTTCGTGTGGAATGCTTCAACCTGCTGAACCATCCGAACTTCGGTCTGCCCGTGAATGACATCAACTCGCCGAGTTTCGGGCAGATTCAGAGCGCACGAGCGCCGCGATTGATTCAGTTAGCACTGAAATTGCTCTTTTAGCCGTGGATCATCAATTCATCCGGGAACAACACGAAAGGAGTCATCATGGGTCCCATCTATCTTAAGGAAGTCGAGCAGACTGCCAAGGCCAGCCTGGCAGGCGCGCAATTCACAGCCATGGAGGCTCAGGGTATCCCAGTGCCGCAGATCCTCTACCTGTTCGCCTATAAGCCGCGCATGACGGAGCATTTATCGCGCTTCACCCAGGAACTCCTGCGCGGCCCTTCACCTCTGAGCCCCGGACTTCGGGAACTGATCGCAGCCTTTACATCCAACCGCAACCAGTGTCCTTTTTGAATCGGCTCACACGCCGCGGTCGCGGCAGAACTGTTGGGCGACGTCGAGAAGGTGCAGGCCGTGCTCAAGGATTACACCACGGCACCGATCTCCGATGCCGAGAAAACACTCTTTAAATTCGTGACCAAAGTTAATCGCACCTCAAACCAGATCAGACCGGCAGACATCGAAGAAGTCCACCGCGCTGGCTGGACGGATGAAGCGATTTTCGACGCCATCACGGTTTGTGCGATTTTCAATTTTTATAACCGCTGGGTAGACGCTACCGGCGTTCAAGACATGCCGACCTTTGGCTATCAGATGTCCGGCAAGCGCATGGCAATGGAAGGTTATGTCCACGAGGCAAAACAAATGAATTCGGAACCGGGCAAATCGCTTAAGGAGAATGCGGCTGAAAGCTGAATCCGAACTCTCAGCCCTGCCATCCGGCCCGGTCGCCGTCAGCAAACCTGCCGGCGCACAGAACGTGCTAAAGCGACGGCTGGGCCTCGGGTCCGCGGCTGCGGCCGTCGCCGCGGAGGCGATCGGGGTCGGGATTTTTCTTACACCGGCCGGCATGGCGCGGCAACTGGGTTCGCCTTTCTGGCTGCTTGTGGTCTGGCTCGTGATGGGCCTCATGGCGGTCGCAGGTGCAATCTGCTTTGGCAGCCTCGCGGCTCGTTACCCGGAAGCAGGCGGGGCGTACGTCTATCTGCGTGAAGCGTTCGGCCCACGGATGGCCTTTCTATACGGCTGGATGCAGCTACTGGTGATCGACCCCGGGGTAACTGCCTCTCTGGCCGTCGGCATGGCGGCCTACGCCTCCTCAATCGTTCGCATCTCAGCTGGAGAGCAAAAGCTCCTGGGAATAGCTGCCATCCTCGCATTGGCCGCGGTCAACATGCGCGCAACACGACTGGGGGCAGGCTTTCTGCAGGGCCTCACGTGGCTGAAGATTGGTGCGCTGGCGCTGGTTGTCGTCTGGGCGCTGACACTTGGCTTGGGAAGGTGGTCGCATTTCACTCCGTTTGTCGCCCAGCGCCCCGGTTCATCCCCGCTGTTCATTGCCCTGGCCGCAGGCTCCATGGCAGCCTTCTACTCTTTTGGTGGTTGGTGGGAAGGAACCAAAATCGCCGAGGAGGTGCGTGACCCTGAGCGAAACATGCCACGTGCGCTGATGATCGGCGTGATCGTAGTTACCCTTGTTTATGTTCTGGTCACCGGGGTATTCGTTTACCTTGTCCCCATCAGCCAGATTACTTCTGACGAGACCTTCATGGCCCAGGCTGGGACCCGGTTGTTTGGGGCGGCAGGCGCCACCATCATGGCTTCACTCGTGGTGCTCTGTGTGCTGGCCTGCATTGCGGCTCTGTTGATGCTCTCACCACGCGTTTACTACGCGATGGCACGCGACGGCCTGTTTTTCAAAGCGATTGCCAAGACTCATCCCGTTTACGGAACGCCTGCCCGTGCCATCGGCATTCAGGCCGTGCTGGCTTCATTTCTGGTGCTTCTTGGAACCTTCAATGAGATTGTTGCCTACTTCGTTTTTGTCGCCGTGGTCTTTCTGGGCTTGACCGTGGCTGGAGTAACGCGGCTGCGAAGCAACGGGACCAAGGGCCTCACCCTCAATGTGCCCGGCTACCCTTACACACCGCTGGCCTTTATTCTCCTGGTTGCTGCAATGCTTTTTATGGTGGCTTCGAGATCTCCGGAACAGGCTTTGTTGGGGGTTCTCGTTGTCCTGATTGGTGTTCCCGCCTTCCGATTTGTTCAGAATTAGATCGCCAGGACCTGGCCACTTGGATGTATTGTCGGCTTGTCGGAAGCTGGCCGCTGCCTGGCGCATGGGCCACCCTCAATAAGTATTTGCTGGCCGTGTTGTCCATGAAC
>JBJKQK010000151.1:0-7930 GCA_046705285.1 Terriglobia bacterium | reverse complement strand
ATCCTTGGGATGGCCAGTACACGGAGTACCGGACTTGCCAGATACGCTGCCGTAGCGGGGCTGGTTGCCCTTGCCAGACTCTGGGAGAAAAAGAAGTGGAGTAAGTTCTTTTGGTTGGGCGTGTTATTTGTCGCCCTTTATACGCTTATGTTGGCGCAAGGTCGTACGGAGGTCGTGGGTTTTTGCGCCGGAGGTCTGGCCATCCTGCTGTTACGGAAACGTCGGCGCGTGGTCCTGGTGGGAGCCAGCATCCTCGGTGTGAGCCTGCTTGCTCTGGTTGGCTTTTTCCACGATTTCTGGAACTTCTTTACCCGTGGCAGGGGATTTGACCCGACGCTCACTGGCAGAACTATTCAATGGATGGAAGGCCTCGCGGCAACTCAGCGTTCGCCCTGGGTGGGCCTTGGCTTTCAAGCTGACCGGTTTTACCTGCACGGGATACAGTTGGAGAACGCGTTTTTTCAAGCTTTGATTCAAGCCGGCATTTTGGGAACGCTTGCCTACTTGGCGGCGTATGGGCTGGCTTGGTTCCTCATTATTCGTCTCTACACATCACATCAATCCAGCAAGCTGCCGGACGAAATCCCTGGGCTTTTAGTGTTTTTCACAGTTCTGTCAATAACCGAATCCATTGCGTACTACAGTGCAGACTGGCTCCTCGTGGGGCCAGTGCTTGCTTACATCCAGATTCTCGCTTGGGAAATGAAACCCCGCATGGCAAAAATACGTTATCCTTACCGGCCTTTTTTCCTATTTGACCATTCCAGGTTAGCGATACCTTCCGGGGGGAGCGCAGGCGACCATTCGATCAACGGGGCTTCCTCATGTGTGGATTCCGATGATGGTGATGGGTGATTCCGATTTTATCGTGATGGCTTATTCCGGTACGTAATAATCATCACGATCGGAGCGAAGCGACGCTGACGTTGTTATGGTGCTTCAACTGACCTGGAGCGGTCAACTGGAATTTGGTTTAGGCTTCATTTTTCTCCGTTGCTGTTGATATAAACCTGCCGTCGGCGCGGTGGGAATGTGGGAATCCGGCGCTTTGGTTTTTTGCCGGATTTCCAAGCCCGGTGGAAAGAGGGGGAAACTCGCTTGGGGAGTTTTCCACGCTTTCCATGGGGCGGCATTTCCACCGCGCTCCTGATCTCGTCGTGCTCGGAGCGCAGCGACGCCTCGCCGCCGCTTGGCTTTGTTCTTCTCCAACTCTTTTTCCATGTTTGGCCAAAATCTCGACTTGCCTCGCCAAAATCTTGCCCCGGGTTCGCCCGGGAACGACGATCTCAGTGTCCCTCGGCCGACGGGACCTCCTTTTGGGGGCCCGGGGTCTTCTTGCCGCTGTGCTCCTTGCGCATCGACTCGCCGCGCATCTCGATATAGTGAGCGTTGTGCACCAGCCGGTCCAGAATGCTGTCGGCCAGAGTTGGGTCCCCGATCTGCTCGTGCCATTTGGCGACAGGCAGTTGGCTGGTCAAAAGGGTCGAGCGCGTCTGATAGCGGTCCTCACAGATTTCCAGGAAGTCCCGCCGCTCGCTTTCCCCAAGCGGCGCATGGGCCCAATCGTCCACGATCAACACGTCAATGCGGACCAGCCGCGCCAGGCGGTTTCCCAGGCTGCCGTCGGCACGGGCCAAAGCCAGCTCACGAAACAGCTTGGGGGCGCGGATGAAGAAAGCGCTAAAACCATCCCGGCAGGCCTTTTCGGCCAGGGCGCAGGCGAGCCAGCTTTTACCGACCCCGCACGGTCCCAAAAGGAAAATATTCTGATGTTCGGCGACCCAGGCGGAGTTCTGGGTCAACGAGCGCACCAGCGAGCGGTCCAAGCCGCGTGAGGTGCGGAAGTCGATGTCCTCGACCGAGGCGCGATAGCGAAATTTGGCCTGAGTGAGGCGGCGCGCCAGGGCGCGGTTCTGCCGCCAGCTCCACTCCTGGTCGACCAGCAGGGCGAAGCGCTCCTCGAAACTGAGACTGGCGAGGCCGTCCCGTTGGGCAGGATCAGACTGAGCGCGGAAGGCCTCGGCCATGCCGTGCAGGCGCAGGGTTTCGAGTTTGGTGAGAGTCGGTTGGTTTAGCATTCATGCTCCTTTCCGGAATAGTGTGGGAGTTCAGGTCCCGACCCGCGGGACGAGGGATCGAAATAGGAAGCGCCGCGCAGATTCTGGTGTGCGACAGGCGGCGAGGAAGGCGGCGTTTCCAGCGCCTGGCGGTCGAGACCGCGTTCCAAAATCGACTTCACGCTGCGATAGGAACAGGCGCCAGTCGTAACCGCCCTCTTGGACGCCGCCTCCAGACGCTCGACAGCATAGCGTTGGCCGAGGCGCAGAATGCCCAGGCAGGAGCGGTAACCCATTTCCGGGTGAGGCTTGCTCTGGAGAATCTCGGCAAACAGTTGAGCCGTGAAAGGTCCGACCCGCTGTGCCCACTGGACAAGGCGCGAGGGTGGCCAGGCCAGGTGTTGCTGATGGCTCTTCGGACGATGGGCATTCACGGTCGTGGCCTGGTAGGGTTGGCGGCTGCGCGCATGGGAAGCCACACGCTGGCCGCGGTGAAAGATCTCGATCGTCGTCGCCGTGGAGCGGATCTCCACGAGTTGGCCGGTGAGCGTGTAAGGAACGCTGTAGAAGTGGCGGTCGAACTGGACGTGGTAGTCAATGTTGACGCGCGCCTGCGCCCAGTGATGCAGATGGAAGCGTTCTGAGGGCAGCGGCTGAAGCGCTGGCCGATCCAACTCTTGGAACAAGCTGGCTCGGCAGCCAGAGCGCTTGCGAAACGGCTTCTGGTTGAGCTTCTCCAGGAATTCGCGAATCGCCTGGTTGAGCTCGGCGAGGCTGAAGAACTTCCGATGTCGCAGCGCCGCCACGATCCAGCGCTCGACCATCAGCACCCCTGCTTCGACCTTGGCCTTGTCGCGGGGCTTGTAAGGGCGTGTCGGCAGAACGCCAACGCCGTAATGGCGGGCCATTTCCTGATAGGCGGGATTGAGGTCGGGTTCGTAACGGCAAGCGCGGTGGACGCCGCTCTTCGTGTTATCGGGGACGACCAGCCTGGGAACCGCACCGAAAAATTCAAAGGCGCGGACGTGAGCGCCGAGCCAGTCTTCTAAACCCTGGCTCCAGGTGGCTTCGGCATAGGTATAGTTGCTGGCGCCCAGCACCGCGACGAAGATCGAAGCCTGACGTGTGGGCCCACCCTGGGGGTCGTGGACGGGGAGGGTGTCGCCGGCATAATCGACAAAGAGTTTTTCGCCGGCTTTGTGCTCGTGACGCAGCACCACGTCCAGATGGCGGCGCCAGCGGTGGTAGAGCTCGCAGAAGTGGCTGTAGGCATAGCCGTCGGGATGGTTCTGGCGGTATTCCTCCCACAGCAGTTGCAGCGTCAGGTGCCGGTGGGATTGCAGTTCCTGATGAAGGCGCGCAAAGTCGGGCGTGGGCCGGCGGCTTTCGTAGTGGCGCAGGGCATGCCCGAACAGCGCCTCTTCCAGTTGGGCTTCGTTCCAGTCTTCCGGCAGCGGCCAGTGGACCCCTGCTGCCCGAGCGCGCTTCAGGCAGTTTGAAACACTGGCTTGGGAGATCGAACAACTGCGAGCGATCTGACCTTGGCTCAGGCCCAACTGGAACCGGAGCCGCAGCACTTCTTTGAATTTTCGCATGGACAATCTTTCTGTCGGCAATATGGATTCCTCCTCGTTTCAGAGGAACCCTAATTGTCCGATTCTTGTCCAGCGTCGCTCGCCCTGACTTGATCTCCTTGGGTGAGCCCTCTTGGCACCCAATCGAGAACCTGATGGCTCAAGTCCCGAAGGGCCTTCGACTCACCCCGGAAAGATCATTACGATCCCCGGAATCACCATCACGATGACCCCGGAATCGCTATCACGATCAAATCGGAATGCCCATCACGATGATTTCGGAATCGCCATCACTATGCCCCGGAATCCACACCTCATGCACTGACAGGTGACCTTTCGAGCCCATTTAGTAGCGAACCTTTTTGGTTACGGCCCGGAAACACAGGAAGAGCAACTAAACTTCCTGGGTTTTAAGAACGGCGAAAAAATCAAGACGGCTGACGGCGATGTGAATTAAGGTACGTCCCAGCGACGGGAGTAGCCAACACTCCGGATGGGCGAAGAAAGGAGAACAGGAAGCTTTGAAACGGCACGTCCTTTCTTCTCTTTTCCAGCGTCCGTCAATTTGCGAGCTCCCGCGCATAGTCAGAAAGCATTGCATTCACAGAAGACCGAAGCTCAGCTCGCTGCGCATTGCGGGCGCAGAAATGCCGCTCCGTCCGCCAATCGCTCCTGTGGGTGTTCCGAGCGGCGGCGTCAGGCACTACGCAGCACCGATCATACACCAATCCCCTCATTATCCGCAGACCATACGGCGGCCGACTTCGTATCCCCTCTCGTACACCGTCTTGATCCCCATGTAGGTCAATCGTTTGACCGCTGCCTGAGCCAGCGCTATTTGGCGCTCCAACGCCCCGCTTCGCACACATAAAGGGTTCTGCTTGGGCCCTCCCTAGTGTTCGTGTAGAGGCTTCCGGTCCTACACGAACCAGTGGGTGCTCCTGAACCGCTGCTCCAAGTCGGACCGTTGGAACCGCCAATCTGAAGGATTCCAGCAATCGAGAGATCCCCCGTCGTATCCCGTGCCGGAGCAGCGTAGCTGCTTGTAGAACCGAAATCGAACCATGTTCTGGATGCGTCGCGCCAGCCAATTCCCAGCCTTTGATTAAGCTGTGTCTTGGAATTGTCTCTCAGGAGAGTAAATTTTCTGCAGCCATCCGGAACCCTAAAGGTGACCAGGATGTATGTAGTGGTTCCAGTTACTGTTAAACCGTGCCCGGTTCCGCCAGTCGTGAAAAAAGTGGTGGAATCTCCAAATCCATAACGTCCAATCGTACGATAGTGACTGCCAGGCTTCACGACCGACAGAGCAGTCGGATTGCCTGAGCCGTCAACTGCCGTTACCCGCAGTTGAGCGGTTCCATCTCCCCCTTTCACGGTCACTGTATCTCCTATCTTATATCCGCCTCGTCCCGGACTCGCAACCTTGGCCACAAGCCATGCTCCAAGTGCTGAGGGCCCATTCACAGGCGTTGAGAATGGGCCCGGAAGAGGAGTGCCGCCATTCCCATCAGCGGTACAGGCGAAGGCGTATTTATAGGGAGTCGTTCCGGTTCCAGCACCGACTTTAACCGTGGGGGCGGCAGGGGCGGGCAATTTGGAAACTGTCATCCTTCCCGTGTCGATTGTTCCAGCGTGGGGCCTTGAAGTGCCGACATTCCAATCAGAATGGCCATAATTTCCATAAACCGAGGAGAGGAAGCCGTTATAAGCAGGTCCATCAGCAAAAAGATTGATTGAGGAAGCTTTCGATGTGTACGCATCTGCAAGATCTCTGTCATACATAAGCAGGCTGCCAAAAGTGATGTATGAAGAGCGAGATCTCAGTCCGATACTGTTTGGAGTAGCCCCAGGACCGAAAGTGAAATTACTGGCTGGACCTCCATAGGTTCCGGTTCTTCCTGTACAATAGGTGGGAGAATAAGTGCCGCCATTCGAAGCAAACATAGCTCCAAGGACAAAGTTTCCTGTTCCACAGATATAATCACCGCCTCCAGCTTCCTCGTAGGGATTGATGACAAAGGAACCGCCATTGCTCAAAAGCAACATGAATGCAGAGACTCTGATATCAACTCTAAGTCCTGATCCTGATCCGGTTAGCGTTGTTGTGGCCACGCTCTGGGCATTTGTATAGCGCGCTCCAGCGCCAGAGATGACCAACCTTGTTACTGCCCCGTTTGGGCGGACGCTTAACACTGTTAAAACGGCTCCTGCTTTCCCGCCCAAAGGCTGCACCGTGTCGCCTACCGCATAACCACTCCCGGCATCGTTGCCGTCTGGCCGGGCGTATAGAACTGCCCCTGTGGAGCTCCGGTTGTTTTCAAAGTCCAGGTTACGCCAGGTGAATTTGTCTGTGCCCGAATCCCATAACCCAATCGACCCCCCGATATTTCCAATCGTCCACTGATCGGAATTGACACCGTAGGCATACCAACTGTCATTCTTCGTCTTAATCCCGGCGATTCTGCCTGCTGAGTTGACATTATAGAAGTGAAGGTAACAATCACATCCGTGCTGACAATCAAGCAATCTGCCGATATCCGCACCGCAAACGTTCATATCTTCAAAGCTTGACGCGAGGACATCCGAGCCTCTTGTGCCGTCTTCATTCCTGCCACCCACCATAAAAGCTACGGATCCGGCAGCGACGCTCCCGTCATCCTGGATCGAGAAGCCTGAAAGATGCACATCGGTTATTTGGTAGCCGGCGTTGGCATTGCCATTATATGCTTGTTGAACCGCTGTCACGCTGCTGGGTCCGGAAATAACGGTTGATGCCCGGCCCTCTCCAATGATGGTAGCTTTTGAATTGTAGAGAATTTGTACACTTTTCCTATTTGATGGGATCAATCCCCTGGTAATCTTCCCGGCGGGCAAAAGCAAGGTTACAGGATGGATGCCGTCCCCGACAACGAGGTTTGCCGTCCCAATGTGGCATTGGCTGGGGCACGTAAATCCCCTCGCATCAACAATCCCGCCGCCGTGCGCGTAAACCGCTCTGAGCGCTGCAGCGATCTTTGTCCCCATGTCCACACCTGGGAATTGGCTTGCGTTTAGGACCCCATGAAAGCCGGGCGTTGCCAGTCCGTCGTCGGCTTTCACGGTTCTTGCCGAGCTGTAGATTCCTTGAGTTCTGACCTCCTTTATGCCTTGGCCTCTGAGGCCTGCTGGCAGCGCAATCAATGTCAAGGTGACGAGAATTTGTTTAAGCATGGTTGGATTAGCTGTCCATTTCAAATTGTTTGTCCAGCCTGGTTCATGATTGCTGGTCTCTTCGTCGAGGTGGCAGCACTCCCTCTGGCCTGGGCTGGCAGGGAGTTTCGACCCGGACAAGCAACCCATTGCAATGGCGGGATGCGTGATCCTCTATCACCTCCCCATTGACGATGCTGTGTGCTGGACAGTGCTATCACTCCATGGCGCTGCGCCGACTCGCACACGTTCCAGTGGATTAGACCGAACCGACACGTCCTCAGGCTAGCATCCGAGCCCGTGCTGTTTCATTTCCGACACCAGCAAGGGCTGGCACTCCTGATGTCTACGGGCCAGGCAAAGGCCTGAGTCTATCGCCACGTAAAGCTACCTGCGTGCCCAGAACTACCGACCGCATAAGACCGGTCCTTTGAGCAAACGATATGCCGGAGGCACCCGGCTTGGCCAGGGGAACAACCCTGCATTTTCGAGCCACCCGCGGTGAACAGTGCTGGCTCAAACCCGTGCACCCATCACCTATCGGTCGGGAAAGCGCACAACTGACCAAACACCCGCGCATTAGATCACGTCGCACCTTGACGGTCAATTACTATTATTGTTCGCCTTGGGTTCAGCGTTTTTACCCTCCCGGCAGCGAAACTACAGGCTGAAAGAAAACCTCACTTTGACCTCGAAAGGGAAGCAGGTCAGTGTCCATTGTGACGTAGCGCACACGGACAGGAGGCAGAGGGCAAGGCAATTTTGCATCGCACGCGCGGGTTTCGCCGCACCCGCGTGCGACCTCGGCTGGATCTCGCGCCAGCACCTTCGCCTCGCCGAGCGCGAAGGCAAGGTCAGGCGCGTCGCCCGGGGGCTTTCTGTGGCGAGCGATGCCGAGGTGACCGGGAACCACGACCTTGCGCTGGCCGCCAGCCAAGCGCGTTCTGCACGGCGTGGTCGCGCTGCTTTCGGCGCTGCGCTTCCACGAAGTCACCGCCTAGCTGCCCCTCGAAGTCTGGCTCGCTATCGACACCAACCCGCCTCACGCCGCAACCAGTCTGCGTCACATTCTTGCAACGGGTGATGTTGGGGCCGCTCCTGATAGAT
>JBJKQK010000150.1:0-5819 GCA_046705285.1 Terriglobia bacterium | reverse complement strand
TTGAAACACAAAGGACACGGAAGGTTATGACCGGTCTGAAATGCTTCGGGAATCAACGCCCGAAAATGAGTGGAAGAACCAGCCGGGCAGCGACGCCCATGAGCGTGGCAAGGAAGAAGGTATACGTGGCGGCGAGGGCCGTCATTTTCCTGCCGATTTCTTTCACCAGCGCCACCAGTGTGGCGAGGCAGGGAATATAGAAGGTGATGAAGATCGTAAAGACCACAATCTGCGTAGCCGTCAGCACGGTCGCTACGGAGGTTGTGCCGAGCGCCTGCGCCAGCATAATCAAGGCCAGCTCTTTGCGGAGGATGCCGAAAATTAACGTCGTTCCCACCACCACGGGCAAGCCCAGGATCAAGGTCAGTGGGCTGAGAGCCAGGTTGGCGTAATGGTCAAAATTGAAGTAGGCGCCCAGGCCCAGCACCAGGCTGCCGCCGATCAGCAGCGGCCAGCTCAGCACGACAAATTCGCGAAGACGCAGCCAGACCTTGCGCGAGAGGGTGCGGAACACCGGCCACTGATAGCGAGGCACTTCAAGGATCATGCCGGCGCTGATTTCCGGCCAGACCCTGGCGAGCAGCCAGCCGGAGAAAATGATGACCAGGGCATTGAAGCAAAAGATCCCGAGCGCCCAGATCGGACCCAGGTAGAAGGCTACCAGAGCAAAAATAACCGTCGAACGTGCCGAGCAGGGAACCAGCGTGGCCAGCACGGAAGCGAGAAAACGGTCGCGCTTCGACGGGAGAATGCGGGTGGCCATGCACGCCGGAACGCTGCATCCGTAGCCTAGAATGATGGGCAGCATCGAGGTGCCATGCAGGCCGACCCGGTGGAGCAATCCGTCCATCAGGTAGGCGACTCGTGGCAGGTAGCCCACGTCCTCCAGGAACGCCAGGCCGAACAGGAACGGAATCAGATAGGGAAGAACAATGCCGGCTCCTCCCTGCACGCCGTCCATCAGGGCGGCGATGAGGGCGTGTTCCAGGCCGCCTTTGGGAACCTGCGCAAGAAGATAGGCGGTCAGCAGGTCGAGGCGTCCAGACACGGCGTTCTCGATCAGCGATCCGAAGCCGAAGACCGCCAGGAAGAAGCCAACGAGGATGACCGCCAGAAACACATACCCCCAGAAGGGATGCGTCAGCAGGCTGTCGATCGCAGCGCGCGGATCGGAACGTGGCCGAGTGACGGTGGCCGAATGCTCGAACAACCGCATGGCTCGGTCATGACGCTCTGACATGATCACGGATTCCGCTGGGCGCCCGCGTGTGCTTTCAATCCTGGCTCGCAACCGCGTGGCTGTTTCAGCAGCCTCCTGCCCGGCTTCGCGGGAAATGTCATCGTCATTTTCGAGCAGCTTGATGGCAATGAAACGGCTGGGAAGCCGGTGCCGGTGCGAGTTGCACTCGAGCACGCCCTGCATCTCCCTGACGGAGGTTTCGACATCCTGATGCCAGCGGATGAATTCTGCCGGCGCTGGCGGTCGGTCGAGCTGCTCCTTCACCTGCCGGAAGAGTTCTCTGACCCCTACGCCTCTGTAGCCGACGGTTTCCACCACAGGGAGCCCGAGCAGGGCCGACAATTGCCGGGAAGAAATCCTGGTGCCGCGGCGCTCGGCTTCGTCCATCATGTTCAGGCAGACGATCATTGGGATGCCGAGTTCGCGCAGTTCAAGCGTCAACTCGAGACTCCGGCTCAGCAAAGAAGCGTCGAGCACGTTGACAATCAGGTTGACGTTTTCATTCAGAAGAAACTTCTTGGCTGCGCTTTCAGCGGGATTGTTTGAAGTGAGGGAGTAGATGCCTGGCACATCCACCAGTTCGGCAACCAGACCGTTGAGGCGCACGGTACTCCAGGCCACGCGAACGGTTGTGCCGGGGAAGTTGCCCGTCGCGGCCCGGTATCCGGCTACTGAATTGAAGATCGTGCTCTTTCCGCAATTAGGCTGGCCCACGAGAGCGATCTTCATCCGAGGGTTTGCACACTCACTTTGCGAGCCATGCCGCGTCCGATGGCCACCGTGCTCCCTTCGGTGTCTACCATGACGGGACCGCCCATCGGCGCGCTGCGCCGCACTCTCAGCGTGGTCCCTGCGCGAATGCCGAGTTGGGCCAGTTGCCGTGTGGCTGATTGCCCGGCGCAGATCTGTACCACCTTGACTTCCTGGCCAGCCCTTATCCGATCCAGGGTTGAGGTGGAAGGCCCGCCAAAGCCTTTGATTCTTTGTTGCCGGCTACCCTTGACCAGCCGCAGAGGTGTCCAGAACATAACTTTGCATTTCAACATATCCCAGCAGGAATCGGCCTGCAATTTCTCCCGCGTCATCACGAGAGAAGTCCTGTGCAAACCAGGCGCCTTTGGCGCGTGTACGGCAGGAGCCAGTTGGCCGGCCAGAGGCTGACACCCGCGAAGACATCGAATTCTGATGCCGTATGGTGCACACGAGGCCTCGCCGATCACGAGGAGTCATCATATCAATTCTGCCGGAACACCTCAGGCGAGAACACAGTTGGGGCGCTATTCCAGATAGTACAGGGCTCGTTTGCCCTCGCAAGGGCGTCAGCTCAGGCAGTATTCCCGAGAGACATACCCGGTGATGCCACACCGGCGGAGCCAAATTGATTCAACCCATAGTCGACTCCCTTGTGAAACGCCGCGAGATTAAGAGTTTCTGTTCCCGACGGCACCAGGTCTCGGACCGCTTGCCGCACTGCTTCCGGGCTTGCAACGCCGGTTACGACGGCAGTAAAACCCGCCATGACAACATTCAACACTAATTTGCGACCCAATTCCTCAGCCAGGCGCGTGGCCGGGATGCTGAAAACTCGTTCCGGAAGCCCACTCTCGTCCGGTTTAACCAGATCTTCTTCGTAAAGCAGCACTCCGTCGGGTTTCAGCCCGGAGGTGAAGCGTCCGTACGCTTCCTGTGACATCACAACCAGGATGTCGGCGCGCGTGAGATATGGGTAGAGGATCGGTTCTGAAGAAACAATCAATTGTACGCTGCAGGCACTGCCGCGGGCTTCCGGGCCAAAGCTTTGCGTCAGTGTAACGTACTTCCCGTCGTAAATTGACGCCGCCCTGCCAAGGATCATTCCAGCCAGAATCACTCCCTGGCCTCCAAAGCCTGCAATGCGGATTTCGGTCGAACTCATAAAAAGCCTCCTGCACCCGGAAAGCCGATTTACCGTGCCGGCTGGAGTCGCAGGTCCATCGCTTCCTGCAGCGTCGGGCGTTCAATATCAACGAACTTGCCGACCACGATTTCTTTCTGAAAATCGATTTCCACGTCCCTGGTGTTTGCACCATTCCGGATAACGCTTGCTTGTTTGTAATACTTCATGGCCTCGAGCCCGTCGCCCAGACGATTCCGGCGCTGATAGAGGGTTGGGCAGGGCGCGATGATCTCGATAAAACAAAATCCCGGTTTTTTGAACGCCTCGGTCATCGAGTGCGCGATGTGCCGAACATGGTAGGCCGTCCAGCGGGCAACGTAAACGGCCCCCGAAGACTCCGCGAGGAAGGGCAGGTTGAAAGGACGCTCGAAGCTGCCATAGGGCGTGGTGGTGGCCATGGCGCCGGTCGGAGTCGTGGGCGCTACTTGTCCCCCGGTCATTCCATAGATAAAGTTATTCAGACAAATGACCTTGATATCGATGTTGCGCCGCGCCGCGTGAACGAAGTGATTGCCGCCGATAGCAATCAGGTCGCCGTCGCCGCTGTAGACAACCACGGTCAGGTCTCGGTTTGCGAGCTTGAGTCCGGTAGCAAAGGGGATAGCCCGTCCGTGTGTCGTGTGAAAAGAATCCAGTTGCACGTAACCGGCCACTCGCCCTGTACAGCCAATTCCTGAGACGACCGCAACCTTGTCGAGCGGCATTTTGGAGGTGATCAGCGCCCGCGCGAAGCAGTTTACGGTGGTGCCGATGCCACATCCGGGGCACCACATGTGGGGCATGCGCTCGCTTCGAAGGAACGGTTCCACAGGATTAACATGCTGCTCGGGACTACTTACACCATTCATTCAACAACCCTCCGGATCGCTTCTAATATTGCCTCAGGCTCGTGGACGGCCCCTCCGCCATGGGGAACCAGTACCGTGCGAGCTCGATCACCTGCCAGGCGTTGGACTTCATAAAACATCTGGCCATAGTTCATCTCGACGACGACGAAGCTCTTTGCCTTTGCGGAAAGTTCGCGGATCCGTTTCTCCGGAAAAGGCCAGAGGACAACGGGACGATGCAGCCCTGCGCGGATTCCCTCCTCGCGGGCCATCCCAACCGCCTTCAGGGCGATGCGGGAAGTAATGCCGTAGGCCACCACGACCACGTCGGCGTCAGATGTGTTGCTTTCTTCGTACCGGACGATCTGGTCTGCGCCACCGCGAATCTTTTCCACGAGGCGCCGGACGAGCTTCTCTTGTGTCTGCCAGTCCATTGCGGGATAACCACGCTCGTCATGCGTCAATCCGGTCACGTGAAAGCGGTAGCCTTCACCAACCTTCACCATCTCCGGAATGCCGTCTAGGCTTGGCTTGAACGGTAGATACTCCTGCGGCGAAAGCGACGTGTATCGCCGGGGTAGAAGCTTGATTTTGTCAGCTGGAGGAATGATCACCTTCTCCGTCATGTGCCCGACACATTCGTCCATCATGAACATCACAGGTACACGGTATCGCTCCGCCAGGTTAAAAGCATCAATGGTCAGGTCAAAGCATTCTTGGGGCGAATTAGGGCTGAGCGCGATGATTTCGTAGTCGCCGTGCGAACCCCAGCGTGCTTGCATGATGTCCCCTTGGCCGGGAAGCGTGGGCAGCCCTGTCGAGGGCCCTCCTCGTTGCACGTTGACAAATACGCACGGGGTCTCGGTCATCGCCGCGTAACCGATGTGTTCCATCATGAGCGAGAATCCGGGGCCTGAAGTCACTGTAAACGCCTTCGCTCCGCCCCAGGTTGCTCCCACAATGCAGATGGATGCGCCGAGTTCGTCTTCCATTTGAAGGAAGACACCGCCCACCCGGGGAGCACGGGAAGCAAACCTTTCTACAATCTCCGTCGAAGGTGTTATGGGATAGCCAGCCGCGAAATTTGCTCCTGCCGCAAGGGCTCCCTCGCAGCAAGCCTGGTCGCCATCTAGAAAATGAGTGCCGGTCAGCACTCGTTCCGTTTCAGGCTTCACGTGTACCTTCCTTTTTGGGTTGGTCTGGCACAGGCTCGCGAACCGCATAGATGGCGAAGTCGGGACAGTATAGACCGCATAGGTCACAGCCCGTGCAACCGTCCGCACGGGCCAACTCCGGTGGGTGATACCCGTGTTCGTTGAACAATGCCGAGGAGACCAGCACCTTGGGCGGGCAGAACTCGATACAGAATCCGCAACCCTTGCACCGGTGTGAGTCGACATATACAACACCTCGAACCTTACGGCGCAAGTTTCTTGATGGTGTCATTGTTTCAGGCATAACTTACTCAGGTCTAAGAGCGCCCGACAGTATCTTGCGGAGAAAAACTGCCAAACACCCCCCTCATCCTCCGTTCTCTGACCTCGATCCGGCGCACGAAAGATGCATGCCAGTCTGATAGCTGGAAGGATGCCGCACACCTTGGCGGGCCAGGTTCTCGCGCTGTGCAGAGCGCTTATTCTTATTGCATCGCCTCCCGTTCCATCATTGGGCCGGAAGACGAAGGTGAAACTAGACCCGAACGAAGCGCGCCCATGTGGCCGATGGAGACGCTGGGGTGCTTCGAACGCTAGCCACAACTTCAACTTACGCCGCAAACCGGCCCTTCGCAGTGACACACGTCACACTCTGCGACTTG
>JBJKQK010000149.1:0-55605 GCA_046705285.1 Terriglobia bacterium | reverse complement strand
CTCCCTCAGCGAGCATACGGTCAAGAATCACATCACCAATGTGTTTGATAAGCTCGGCGTTGACAGCCGCATGGAAGTTACCTTACTCGCGATCACTCATCACCTCGTGGATGAGGTGCTGTAAACGAATTCGTTGATGCGGACGGAGAAGCGCAGATCCGCCTGCCTCGATGGTTTCCAGCCTTCTGAATCGTTGCCGGAACCTCTCCCATTCATGCGAGATGGTCTGCACGCAAAATTTACTATCTAGTAAATATAAACACTATTACTGGGACCTTGCAGTCCTATAAGTCTAGGAGTAATGGTCTATTGAATAAGAAGCGCGGAGGAATAAACTTACAAGCGGTTTAGAAAACCAAACGCAGCGGGCGTCGGTGCACGGTTTCAGCTGTGCCGAAAAGCTGCCGCTCAAGAAAGCGGTTTCAGCCGCTGCGAGCTGGCAATACGCTGCAGGGGCTAAAGCCCGCGTCGTCGTGATTCCCTTAGCGGCACGACTCAAGTCAGACGTTGACGCGATTTCGTAAGGATTTGAAACCAGCTCTAGCATCAGTAGAGCAATGTCGTATAGGTTCGAGTGTCTTAATGCAGACCAAGTTGACCGTATCACAGGTAATTCCTGCGAAGTCTATTGAAACCCGAAAAGACGACGCCAAAGATCGCCAGAGGCGATTTTGTCTGGTCATGCCATTGCAGTTTCGCGTTCCGGGAAAACACGAGTGGAGAGAAGGTACGACAGAAAATATTAGCGATTCGGGCATTCTGTTTCGCACTGGTCTCACCCATGAGCCCGGAACTGTGATGGAGATGCGTATCGCCCTGTCTGTAATGGCCAAGAAGAAGTGTGTTGAACTGCATTGCCGCGGAACCGTTGTCCGTGCCACGCCCACCGATAATGGATGCGAAATTCCAGGCTTGGCAGTCAGATTTTCGAGCTATCGGCTTATGCGCTGTGGGTGAATACAGAGGGCATGGGAATCCATGAGCAACAGTTAATTCAGAGCCTCGTAGCACGAAGTACTTTTTCACGTATTGAAGTGCCAGGAAAAGGAAAATCATCCTCGTATCATGAGATCACGGCGCTACGTTGTTCAGATGCCAGTGAGATTTCGACGAATGGGCGACATGGAATGGGGCGAAGGTATCAGTATAAATATCAGTGAATCAGGTGTGCTGTTTCAGACCATGCGGCGGCCGCTGCCGCCGGAAACGCCGCTTGAGATGGTGATCACCCTGCCTATTGAGAGGGCTGGTGAGAGACCCGTTCGTATTGAGTGCCGTGGAACCGTGATTCGCCACGCGGGAAGCGCGGAAGGATACGATACGCCCGTTATGGCTGTGGCGCTTAGTCATTTTCGATTTGCGCGCGAAAGAATTATGGGCGCGCGGGCGTCAGCTAAAAAGACATAGGGGTCTTTTTGCCAATTCTTGAGGAAAGGCCTACCTGCGGGGGAACCCCATGTAGGTCAGGTGGCGGAGCTATATGTTGACAACGGAAGGGAGCAAAGCATTGGAGACGGATGTTGCCTGGCACGCTATCTATACATGGCACCAACATGAAAAGATGGTTGGAGACTTGCTCTCGAAGAAAGGCTTCGAGACCTTCCTGCCGTTGTATCAAACCACGCGCCGCTGGAAAGATCGCCTGAAGACTCTCGTGCTGCCGCTGTTTCCCTGTTATGTTTTTATTCGCGGGGGCCTAGAGCGGCAACTCCAGATCGTGACGACGCCCGGGGTTTGCTCGCTCGTGATGGCAGGTGGGGGAGTAGCGGTGATAACTCCCGAAGAGGTCGATGCCGTGAAGCGGACTGTGGAGAGTTCGCAGCACGTCTGGCCGCATCCTTTTTTGAAGTGCGGAGACCGGGTGCGAGTGAAGTCGGGACCGCTCGAAGGCATCGAAGGCGTTCTGGTCCGCACGAAAGGGCAGTTGCGTTTGGTCATTTCTGTGGAACTCGTGCACCAGGCAGTTGCTATCGAAGTGGATGCCGCAGTTGTGGAGCAGGTGCCGCGACTGCCCGCCGACCAGCACTGGCAGCACACTTCCCATGATGCCGCCAGGCATCCTTACTCCTTTGCTACTGCGGACAGTAAGGCAGCTTAACAATTACCAATCTCTCCAGCATGTGAAGTTCCGCCGGAAAACTCACCGGTACGCCTCCGGTCCCTCACCCGATGGTGTTCCCTCCCGGCAGGTTCCATCGTGCAAAGTAGTGCTTCGCGCTCCATCAATCGGTCAACGACCACCCCTACATGCACTAAGCCAAGTTTTGCATTCTCGCTTGGTTTGCGGGCAGTTGCCAGTGCACCTCACTTCCACTCCTTAAAGTGGGCCAACGTTTTCGGATCCGTGGAGGCTGCCTGGACGGGCTTGAAGGAATCCTGGTGGCTCAGAACGAGAGACGCAGTTTGGTCGTCTTAGTGGAACTTGCTAATCGGTCTGTGGCCATAACGATTGAAGGCTTTGACGCAGAGACCATTGAGCCGATGAGTCAAGCTTCTGGAAATTCGCCTCGAGTGGGCAGCAGTGCTCACAAAAAGAGGGATGAAAAGGAGACGGGTTGAAAACAGAGGAATTGAGAACCACATTACGCGATTCCTTACTGAGTCTTGCTGTAATCTTTCTCGGCATATCCTTAGGTCCGATCATCGTTCAGGCAAAAGGACACAAGGTTCCTTCTGAGAAGGATTCGGTCGTCAAGACAGGTCAAAACAGAAGCGGGGAATCGACTGCAGACCCGCCGCCAACGCAGACAGCGCCTAACCATGGCGTCGAGGTGGGACCTAATTATAAGATCGGCCCCGACGATGTCCTGGTTGTGGACGTCTGGAAAGAGCCCGAGATTAGCCAGACCGAGACAGTGCGACCCGATGGCAAAATCACACTGCCACTGGTCGGTGATTTCATGGCGAGCGGCCTGACGCCGAAACAACTTGCTTCCGAAGTGAGCCAGAAACTCGAGAAATATGTAGACTCCCCGCAGGTTACAGTCATCGTCAAGGAGACGAAGAGCCTGCGAGTGAACGTCCTGGGTCAAGTTGCCAAACCTGGCTCCTATCCTCTGGATATGCGCATGACGGTTCTCGATGCAATTGCCATGGCGGGTGGACTCAAGGAGTTTGCCAAAGCAAAGAAGATCTACGTGCTCCGAATAGGACCGAATGGGAATCCCATAAAACTACACTTCAACTATAAGAAAGTGATCCGGGGGCGAGACCCAGGTCAAAACATTCAGCTCAGATCGACCGATACGGTCGTCGTTCCGTAGGGTTCAGTTGCTTCTGTGGCGTGGATAAGATGACGCGTCACTTTTGACAATTCTTAGGAGCGCTGGGGGCTACGAGATAAACGGGTTTTGGAAGTAAATCTGTCGTCTGGGGATCCAAACTGGGAGTTCCGGGCCAGCAAAGGAAGACGAGGATTGTTGGCCCCACTGACTGCGGGTAGGAGTCCCGACGTGATACTTGGAGGAATCGATGGTACAAGCGGATTTCGATGTCGGGATCATTGGCGGGGGGCCCGGTGGGTCCGCGGCAGCTTCCTATCTCGCTAAGGCGGGACTGAAGTGCGTTGTACTGGAGCGGGAGATTATGCCTCGACAGCACGTTGGCGAGTCTCTCGTGCCAGCAACCAATCGCATGCTGAAGGAAATTGGTTTTATTGACCTAATGGATGGGCACGGATTTGTCCGGAAATATGGCGCCGTGTGGACTTCCGCCACCAAAAGCACCTACGATGTCAACTTCGACGGCATGGGGGCGGATGACGACAGCATGGTAAAAGTCACGCAACATGCCCACGACTTTTCCGGCTTGGAGAAGGAGATGCGCGCCGACATCCGCTTCGAAGAGCGCCAGCAACCAGGCGTGGACAGGAACTACACCTGGCATGTGGACCGAGCGAGATTTGACATGCTCCTCTTGCAACACGCGCAGAAGCTCGGAGCGACGGTTTACCAGGGGATCCGCGTCCATGAGGTGGATTTTTCCGATGCGGCGATGCCGAAGGTCAGGTTCAGCATTGGGAACCAAAAAGTGGCACTCCGGGTACGAGTGGTCATCGACGCTTCAGGCCGGAAGACTCTGCTGGGGAACCAGCTCAAGTTGAAAGTCAATGACCCTGTCTTCGATCAGTACGCGTTGCACACCTGGTTCGATAATTACGACCGGCAGTACTTCGCTAAGACAAAAGAGGGGCAATCCCACGAGGACTACATCTTTATTCACTTCCTGCCCGTGACCAATACCTGGGTGTGGCAGATCCCGATTACGGACAGGATCACGAGCATCGGAGTGGTGACTCAAAAGAAGAATTTCGCGAAGTCCCGGAAATCACGCGAGGATTTCTTCTGGAACACCGTAGCCAGTCGGCCTGACCTGTTTGAAGCGCTCCACGCCGGCACCCAACTGCGACCGCTGAAGGAAGAAGGGGATTACAGCTATGGTATGAAGCAGATTTGCGGTGATGGCTTCGCACTGATTGGCGACGCAGCTCGCTTTGTGGACCCTATCTTTTCCAGTGGCGTCAGCATTGCCATGACCAGCGCCAAACTGGCGACCGAAAGTATCATTAAAACTGCTCAAAACGGCAACGTTTTCGACAAGAAGAGCTTTGAAGATTATGAGAACACCATGCGGCGTGGGTCGAAAAATTGGTATGAGTTCATCTCCCTCTACTACCGGCTGAACATCATGTTCACGCTGTTTGTGGAAAACCCCAAGTACCGTCTCGACGTTTTAAAACTCTTGCAAGGGGATCTGTACGACGTGGACAGCCCGCCCGTGTTGGGAGAGATGAGGCGGATTGTGACTGATATCGAGCAGCGCCCCAAGCATCCGTGGCACAAACTTCTTGGTGACCTGACTACCGAGTCGAGCCGGCCAGCATACTGACACCAGGCCGATACCTCGACGCGAAGGCTCCCCCGCCGGGAGACGAGTTTGAGGGACGGCGCGTGAGCCGGCACTCGGATGCTGCATAGGGCCCGCCTGGCATCCCCCCATAGTCGAATGAAAGGTTCTTTAGATCCTCAGGCGTGCAAGTTTCCGCGGTCACATACAGTCTGTTTGCGACATATTTCCAGGCGGTTCCTTGCACAGGACGTCACGTCGGAGCGCGCGCCCTTTAACTAAGAGCTTGGGTTGCATCCCTTATTTTGATTTCAATGAATACCGAAAGTTGTGGTAGTTGATCTTCTCAGTGTCGCTGGGCCTCGAGTTTTGTGCGATGTTGCAAAGAAAGCTCCTCAGCAGAACCACTCCTGACACAGCATTTTCGCACGACGCCGATGTGCCGATCGTTCCAGCGACTGGCAAATAGAGGTGAGGACATGGCAGGTAGGCCAAAGGTAGCAGTGATTGGATTGGATTGTGCCGCACCCGAGCTCGTTTTCGAACAATGGCGGGAAGAACTTCCCTGCCTCCGCTCCCTGGCTGGACGGGGAGTGTGGGGAAAACTGCAAAGTGTCTGTCCGCCTATCACCGTGCCGGCATGGTCCTGCATGATGAGCGGAAAGGACCCGGGCGAACTGGGAATCTACGGATTCAGGAACCGCAAGGACCATAGTTACGATGGTATGGTCTTCGCCAATGGCACAGCCGTACGCGAGCCGCGGGCTTGGGACGTCCTCAGCCAGGCGGGAAAGAAAGTTATCGTACTGTTCGTCCCCGGCACCTATCCGCCCACTCCTGTGAACGGTGTTATGGTGAGCTGCTTTTTGACCCCTAGTGCGCAATCAGGCTATACCTATCCGCCTGACCTGAAGGCTGAGCTTGAATCGCGGTTTGGCCCTTACCGGCTGGACGTGGAAAATTTCCGTTCCGAAGATAAGGACCGCATTCTCCAAGAGATCTACAAAATGACCGAACAGCATTTCGCGATTGCGCGCCACCTGGTCTCTACACGCGAGTGGGACTTCTTTATGATGGTGGAAATGGGGACCGACCGCATACATCATGCATTTTGGAAGTTCCATGATAAAACCCATCGCAAATATGCGCCGGGCAATCGTTATGAGAACGCTATCCACGACTACTATCGCTTCGTGGATCAGCAAATCGCCGACTTTATTCCTGCACTTGGCAACGAAACGAGCCTTCTGGTTGTCTCAGACCACGGCGCAAAGAAGATGGAAGGCGGAATCTGCGTGAACGAATGGCTGATCAAAGAGGGCTATCTCGCTTTGCAGCAGCCGCCGTCCGGGCGCACGTCCCTGGCGAAGGCTGGTATTGATTGGAACCGCACCATGGCATGGGGCGAGGGCGGCTATTACTCCCGGGTTTTTATGAACGTGAAGGGTCGCGAGCCCCAAGGGGTCGTCGAGCCCTCTGACTATCAGGCGGTGCGCAACGAGATCAGGGCCAAACTCGAAACCATGACGGATGACCAGGGCAAACCGCTCGGGACGCGCGTCTTCTATCCGGAAGAGGCCTACAGAACGGTTCGTGGCGTGGCACCCGACCTCATTGTTTACTTCGGTGATTTGGGCTGGCGCTCAGTGGGCACGGTCGGCCTGGGCACAGTGCATACCTTCGAAAACGACACAGGACCCGACGACGCAAACCACGCCGAATACGGCATGTTCCTGTTGCGCGAGCCGAACGGGGGGCGCGGCAGGCAGCTTCAGGGGAAAAAGCTTTTTGACATTTCAGCCACCATCCTCGACCGATTCGGACTCCCCCTGCCCAATGGTGCACGAGGTCAAGCAATCGAACACGCTTAGCAGCATAGGTCTTCTCGACACTTTCAATCATGTGAGACGGTTCTATGGATTTTACCTGGACTGAAGAGCAGCGAACTCTACGAAACGAAATCACCAACTTCGCACGTCACGAGCTTAACGACAGCCTGATCGAAAGAGATCGACAGTCAGAGTTCTGCCGGGAAGCCTGGAAGAAGTGCGCTCAGATGGGGATTCAGGGCCTTCCAGTGCCTCAGGAATACGGTGGAGGCGGTGCAGACATCCTGACTACAGCATGCGCGCTCGAGGCTCTCGGGTATGGATGTCAGGACAATGGGTTGACCTTCTCGATTAACGCCCACATGTGGACCTCAGAAATTCCCTTAATGTCGTTCGGCACCGAAACCCAGAAGAAGCACTATCTGCCCAAGCTCGTGAGTGGAGAGTGGGTAGGTCTGCACGCCATGACCGAGCCCATGTCCGGGTCAGACGCCTACAGTCTCAGAACCCGCGCCGAGCGGAAGGGCGATCGGTACGTGCTAAACGGCGCCAAAACTTTTATCACAAATGCGCAGCAAGCCGACGTACTTATCATCTTCGCCAACGTGGACCCGTCCAAGGGGGCGGCCGGAATTACAGCCTTTATCCTGGACAAAGGAACGCCCGGGCTCTCCGTCAGCCACAAAATCAGCAAGATGGGCCTGCGAACGTCTCCAATGGCTGAGCTTGCCCTGGTTGATTGCGAGGTTCCGGTCGAGAGCATACTGGGCAAGGAAGGTTCGGGCCCGGCCATTTTTACGGCTTCGATGGAATGGGAGCGCATTTGCATCGTAGCAGGGCACCTCGGAACTATGCGGCGGCTGCTGGAAACCTGCATTCAATACGCGAAAGAACGCGAGCAGTTCGGAAAAGCCATCGGCAAATTCCCGGCAGTCGCGAACCGCATCGTAGACATGCAAGTCCGACTGGAGACAGGACAGCTCCTTCTTTATAAGGCAGCTTGGCTGAAAAAAACGGGAAGACATGCTCTTCGCGAGGCATCCATCGCGAAACTCTATATCAGCGAGGCATGCATTCAGAGCTGCCTTGACGCCATTCAGATTCACGGCGGTTATGGCTACATGACTGAATATCAGATCGAACGGGACCTGCGCGACGCCATTGCAGGAACGATTTATTCAGGCACTTCAGAAATCCAGAAGGCAATTATCGCCGGTTTTTTGGGCCTTTGATCTCATTCCGATCCATCATCTGGGGATAGCGCATGGCATACCTCCTTCCGCAGCTCCTTACCCAAACGGCGCACCGATTTCCTGAAAGGATCGCGGTCTGGGCCCAAGGCAGGACCTTAACTTACCAACAGCTTGAGGAGCGCTCCAATCAGCTTGCGCACTTACTTCGGGAGAGTGGCATCAAGAAGGCGGATCGGGTAGGCCTCTATTTTCCAAAGTCGATTGAGTCCGTGGTCAGCATGCTCGCGGTCTTGAAGGCCGGTGCGGTGTACGTCCCTCTCGACCCGCACTCCCCCGTCCGGCGCATCGAGTATATTATCGAGAACTGCGGCATCAAAGCGTTGATCACCGTCGCGGCCAAATTTGAAGCTCTCACCCCGAGCGTCCGTGACGGGCACAGGCTAACGGTCCTCCTGGACACGACGGGAAACGGGGCCTACCACGACGGAGTAATGGCCTGGAACCAGCTCTCTAATTTCCCGCACGTTCGACCGCCCCTTTGCCAGTCTGTCGAGACGGATCTCGCATACATCTTGTACACATCAGGATCGACGGGTGATCCAAAAGGCGTGATGCTTTCGCATCGAAATGCCCTCACGTTCATCAACTGGTGTGCGGAGACTTTCAGGATACGGCCAGAAGACCACCTTTCGAATCACGCACCGCTCCATTTTGATCTCTCTGTTTTCGATATTTACAACTCAATTCAAGCCGGTGCGACCGTGTATATGATTCCCGAAGACATCGCTCCATTCCCGGTGAGTCTGGCATCTTTTATAGAAACGCACGGTATTAGCGTCTGGTACTCCGTTCCTTCGGCGCTAATTTATCTCCTGCTGCACGGAAATCTGGCCCATCGCAATCTTGAACGGCTTCGTATCATCCTTTTCGCCGGCGAACCCTTTGCAATTAAATACCTTCGCCAGTTGGCGGAGGTTCTCCCCGGCGCCGAACTCTACAACCTGTATGGCCCAACGGAAACGAACGTCTGCACCTTCCACCGCGTCGAGCGTTCAACCCTTGCTGATTGCGACAAACTTTCCATTGGTAAGGCGTGCGCCAACACGGAAGTTTTCGCTGTGAATGAGGCCGACAAACCCATTGAACCGGGCGAAGTCGGAGAGTTGCTCGTACGTGGCCCTTCGGTGACATATGGCTATTGGCACGATCCGGGAAAAACCAAGAAAGCAGTTTTGGAGAACCGCTTTCAGCCGAATTTTTGCGAGAAGGTCTATCGAACTGGGGACCTCGTGACGATTGACGAAAATGGTGACTACTACTATCTCGGCCGTATCGACAATATGGTCAAGTCCAGAGGCTACAGAATCGAACTGGGTGAAATCGAATCGGCCTTGTACGCCCATTCTGCTGTTAAAGAAACCGCTGTTGTAGCCATTCCCGATGACGAAGTGGGAAATCGCATCAAGGCGTTCGTGTCTACCGACCCGCCGGGCGCCTTGACCAAGACTGACATCCAGGAGCACTGCGCCCAACGCATCCCTAAGTACATGATTCCTGAACTTGTCGAGTTCTGTGACAGCCTCCCTAGGACTTCCACAGGAAAAGTCGACCGAAAACGGTTAGCGCACGGCAACGGCTGGTGACATGCCTCGAAAAAGGGGAAACGGGGAAGTAAGCTTTCGAAACGGTTTGGGTTTCGACGAATTACAGGCAAGGTGGAGTTCTTTATGAAGCATTCGCCCCTTTTCTCAGGGCGCTGTTCGGCGCGAGTCATCCTGGTCGCGCTTGCTGTCATTGTGGGGTTAGGGGCTCTCTCGATTGCGCAGCGGGGCGGAGCCCGCAGTCGCACCGTTCGCAGTCACCAAGAGACCGCTCGCAGCGCTATGCCCAGCGTTGCTTCCCAGGCGCTTTCGACGCGAAATGCCAAGGTCGGATCGCTCGACCACCGCACTCAAGCGACGCTCGATCGGGTTTACGCTAGGTTGCCCTTGGCTTTCGAAGAAAATCAAGGGCAGGCACCCCGCGACGCTCGGTACATCTCGCAGGGAAAAGGGTTCGCGCTTTTTCTGACGGAAGATGGCGCCACGATGGAACTGCGCCAGCCGAAACCAGATTCCTCAGACATATTCCGGCGCCACCCGCTTTTCGATAAGTTCTTGCTGTCAGGACCAGCTGAAAATAGAAGCAACATCGGGCACCGCGATAATCCGCGTAATGAATCACAAGGCTTGACGCAACTGCGCATAAAATGGGAGGGAATCAATCCCAAAACAAGGCCAGTGGGCTTGGATAGACTGCCAGGAACGAGCAACTATTATATCGGACGAGACCCAAAGAAATGGCTGCTCGGGGTCAGCAATTACGCTCGAGTGGTCTATGGCGATTCCTACCCGGGTATAGATGTCGTATTTCATGGGAACCAGCGCAGGCTGGAATTCGATTTTGTTGTAGCGTCGGGGGCTAACTTTGATCGCATTTCCTGGAAGATCGAGGGCATCCCCAAAACCCAAGTCCCGCTTCGACTGGATTCTAAAGGTAACCTGTTGATACCGGTCGGTGATGGGCTCGTCTGCCTTAAAAAACCTCGCGTGTACGAAGTCAGCCAGAGCGAAAGTGCCGCGGTTACTGGCAAGATGGCGCACCGGCATTTCCTGGACGGCAGCTATGTCCTTCGAGACGACGGGCAGATCGGGTTTCGGGTTACGGGCCGCCATTCAAATCGGACGTTGGTCATCGATCCGACGATTGATTACTCGACCTACGTTGGTGGGAGTGCGGACGACGAGGGCAACAGCATTGCAACCGATTCGAGTGGCGCGGCGTACATAACGGGGCTGACCCTGTCGACAAATTTTCCTGTCAAAGGTTCAACTTCCAGCACTTGCAGCAGTTGCGCTGCCGCCGCACCGACCTCCGACGCTTTCGTGATGGAGCTTGATCCTACTGGCTCGGCCCTGGTCTATTCCACATATCTCGGTGGAAGTAACACCGACGTCGGAACAGGAATCGCTGTGGATAGTACAGGGAACGCCTATGTCACAGGACAAACGCTGTCGACGGACTTTCCGACGACCTTGGGTGCCTTTCAGGGCAATTGTGCGAGCTGTGCGTCATCGCCTCCACTCCCGGACGCGTTCGTTGCAAAACTCGACCCCTTTGGGAACATCGTCTATTCCACTTACCTTGGGGGGAGCAAAGCCGACACAGGCGCTGCAATCGCTGTCGATTCCGCTGGCGACGCCTATGTCACCGGTGCGACGTCATCGAGCGATTTCCCAACGAAAAGCCCCCTCCCGGAAGGCACAACTCTGCAAGGAACACAAGACGCATTCGTGACCAAGTTCGATCCCAATGGAAATCTCCTCAGTTCCACGTACCTGGGGGGAAGCGGCGTCGATGCCGGATTCGGGATCGCGGTTGATTCCACGGGCATTTATGTCGCTGGCCAAACCACATCGAACAATTTCCCAACGGTGAACCCGTTCCAAGCCACACTTAACGGAACGGCGGACGCATTCATCTCCAAACTCAGCCCCGACGGCTCAGGCCTGATATATTCGACATATCTCGGCGGAACAAATAGCAATTCAGCCACCGCCATTGCCGTCGACTCCTCGGGGTCTGCGTATGTGACGGGGGAAACCAATTCAACCGATTTCCCTACGACTCAGGGAGCCTTCCAGATGGCCTTTGCAGGTGGGCTGAGCGATGTCTTCGTAACCAAACTGAATGCGGCGGGCAACGCTCTGGTTTATTCCACATACCTTGGCGGGACGGCACAGGACCTTGCTAACGGCATAGCGGTCGACTCTTCCGGCAGTGCCAGCGTCGTTGGCGCGACTTCATCTTCGGACTTTCCCACCGCAAACCCTGTTCAGAGCGCCAACAACGGTGATCAAGACGCCTTTGTTACTCAGTTGGTCCCCGCCGGTTGCGCCCCTCTTCTTTCAACATATCTCGGCGGGCACTCGGTTGATATCGGGACAGGAGTCAGTGTGGATTCTTCCGGAAATATTTACGTAACGGGGCGAACTTCCTCTAACGACTTCCCTGTCCAGAACCCCTTCCAAGCCCAGACGGGAGGCAGTTATGACGCTTTCGTGACGCGTCTCGGCAGTTTCAGTGGACCGGCATTGTGTCTAAGCTCCAGAAACGTTTCTTTCCCCGCGCAGGACTTGATGACTACAAGTTCGATTCAGCCCGTTACACTTACTAATGGCGGCGACGCTACGCTCAATATCACTGGGATCACTGCGAGCGGAGACTTTGCTGAGACCAACGATTGTGGATCTTCCGTGGCAGCCGCAGGCACTTGCACGATAAACATAACCTTTAACCCAACGGTGGCCGGCACCAGACAAGGGGCCATTACCATTAACGACAATGGTGGGGGGAGTCCCGATACCATCGCTCTTGTGGGCGAAGGCGCTGACTTCAGCATGGCTGCGACGCCATCATCAACCACAGTAACAGCAGGCCAGACTGCGACCTTCGTGTTGAGGGTGTCGTCTATTGGCGGATTTGATTCCGCGGTGGCGTTGACCTGCACAGGCGCGCCATCGGACGCGAGTTGCAGTGTTTCGCCCACTTCCATCACCCCTACAGGGAGTTCATCAGCTACGACGAAAGTAACTGTCACAACGGCAGCCAGATCGGGGCTTTTTCCCGTGCAGAATCCGGGACCGTTTGAATTGGGCCCCAGCGCTGACGTTACGGCGTTGTTATCGCTGGCCCTCGTGGGTTTCAGCCTGTTGGTCTGGTTGGTCCCCTGGACAAGAGGGCGCAGGAACGTTCGCTGGCTGCGGTGGGCAGCATCGCTTGCAGTGATCCTGACAGTAACGCTCTGGCTGGGTTGCAATTTTCGTCCGAGCACTCCCACAGGCACGCCGGCCGGAACTTACACCTTGACCATCGGGGGAACGGCTGGTACTCTCCAGCATTCGGCGAGACTCACGCTGACTGTTAACTGAATCCGATGGGTCAACAACCTGAAATGCTCCAAAGGCGTCGCAAATTCACTTTGAAAGTAATACTGGAAATACCGAGCCACCCATTGCGGTTGGAACCTCATCTTATTCCTCATGCAAGGAAACGGAGTAGGATGGGTGTGAAGTCATGATGAAAGTGGCACAAAGCAAAGGGACTGCAAACCTCAGATTCAACAGCTATCACATTTTGAGACTCACTATCCTCGCCCTGGCTTGCAGCGTCTTCTGTGAGTGTGGTGGTGGAGGGGGAACAGGAGGGGAAGCAGTGCCGGCCACGTCCAGCACTCCTCCCCCGATAGGGTGCGTGGGCACCCCGCTGGCAGAAGCCAGCTCAGATGTCACGACGCAACTCTCCCAATTAGCTGGCGTGACGGTGACGCAGATCACTAACAACGGCACTAATTCGAATACATACCCCGATGTTCCGGCCTTTAGTTCGCCCACCGGACTTCTGACCTATAATCATTCCTTTCCATCGCGGATCGTGACTGCCAGCCTGGACGGGACCGGGACGCAAATCATCACCGACCAGCAAGCGGGCCAGCAAGCATTCGTGACCATTGATGGGAAGTACATTTACTACCAGGGCGAGAATCCCGATAAAACGTCGGACATCTATGCGGTGGAGATTGGCCAGTCCGGATCCTGCCAGCAGCTACGGCTATCCAATCTGTCGATGACGCCGATCCCCCCCCTGGGAGCGATCCAGATTTCCCCTTCGAGCATTGACCCGGCGACGAACTTCAACGTGATCGCCTTTTCGGAAGGTCTGATTCTGCACAGGGTTGAAGGCAGCGGGATGAGTTGGTATTCGCTGCCGGATGTTAATCTACCGGATCCCGAGAACACCCAGGTTTTCCACCGCATCCGCCTGAATCCGGTTTTCCCGAATATTATCTGGTGGAAGCGCGACGCACCCAATCCGAATCCCGGTGGGGTTGCCACACCGCCAATCTACGTTGCCAATTTGAATGCTTCGCCGATCGTGGCCTACAGCGTGGCAGGCGCGGGGGTGGCCGCCGGGCACCCCGCCTGGTCACCCAATGGGCTGCAACTCGGCTATGTCGCCAACGGAGTCTGGACCGTCGCGAACATCCTGAACAGCGACGGAACATTCGCTCTGCAGAACGGAACCTTCGCAACTTCCCCGATTGGGCCGCAGGGGACCGGATTTGGTGCCGACTATTGCACCTGGTCTCCGGACGGCACGGTGTTTCTCTGCAACAGTCTGGGAGCACCGGGGGCCCCGATTTATTTGATGTCCCTTGACGGCAGTCAAACCAAGATTCTGGCCGATACCAACACGCTCGAGAACTCTAATATGGGAATTCCCAAACCAGGCTGGCTGGATATGAACCACATTATCTTTGCGAGCGACTGGAGTGGCAGTCCCCAGGTTTACGTCGTCTCCGGGTTCACGACGTCCTTCCCGTAAAGGGTTGTCTCCAGGAAAAGCTTTGAGACGTCAAGAGGGCCAGGGCCAGGCCGGGAACGCCGCTTAAAGGGGGCGGATCGGGCGTCTTTGTAACCGAACCACAAAATTAGACCTCCCAGATGAAGGGGTCGGGATTTAGGTATAATTCGAGAGAGATGAATGGGTAAAAGAAGCTATTCCATCAGTGTCTTTGGGCTGGGCTATGTCGGGACAGTCACTTCAGCCTGCCTTGCCCATAAGGGCCACCGGGTAATAGGGGTGGACACTAACCCGAACAAGGTCGCTTTTCTTGAAGCGGGCAGCAGCTCCATTGTTGAACCTCAAATGGATCAGTTGGTGGCCGAAAGCCACGGGGCCTGCCGGCTTCATGCCACGTCGGACGCGGATGCCGCGGTTCGGGACTCGGCAGTGTCATTCGCTTGTGTTGGCACGCCCAGCATGCGGAACGGCAAACTTGACTTGACCCATGTCGAACAGGTCTGCTACGAAATCGGATGCGGCCTGGCGCGAAAAGACTCTCACCATACGGTGGTTATACGCAGCACGGTGCTTCCGGGCACGACCCAGTCCGTGGCGATCCCAATTCTCGAGCGATCGAGCGGAAAGCGCGCCGGCATTGATTTCGACGTTTGTTATAATCCCGAATTCATGCGTGAAGGGACAGCCGTCGACGACTTTTTTCGACCGCCTTTCACCATACTGGGTGCAGGAGCGCCAGAGCATCTGGATGCGTTGCGCGACATCTACGGTTGGGTTCCCGGGCGCGTTATTGAGACATCACTCGCAGCAGCCGAAGCAGTCAAATATATCTCAAATGCTTTCCACGCATTGAAGATAAGTTTCGCAAACGAGGTTGGAACTCTTTTGAAGCATTTCGGAGTCGATACTCAGGAAGTAATCCAAATCTTTACGTCGGACACGCAGCTCAACATCTCCAGTGCTTATCTCTCACCGGGCTTCGCGTTCGGGGGTTCTTGCCTCCCTAAAGACCTGTCTGCTCTCGAGTATCGCGCCAGGGAACTTGATTTAAGGCTTCCATTACTGGAGGCGATATTGCCGAGCAACCGTGAGCACATTGACCGAGCCGTAGAATCCATCTTGCGCACGAACAAGAAGAAGATTGGATTGTTGGGACTCAGCTTCAAAGCCGGCACTGACGACCTGCGAGAAAGCCCCCAAGTCAAGATTTGCAAACGGCTTCTCGGAGAGGGACGCGAAATCCGGGTCTGGGATCCGTATATATCTGCCGGCCGTCTGATGGGTTCGAACCGTCAATTCATTGAAGAGGTGATCCCCCACATCGGGTCACTGCTCTCGACAAACCTTGCAGAAGTCGTGAATGCAGCCGAAGTCGTTGTTGTGGGAACAAAGGCCGCAGATAAACGCGATTTTGTTCCCCTGCTTCGACCGGAACAGATCGTGATCGATTTGGTTAACCTTGAAAAGTCGAGTCGCCCCATTAATGGAGCGGCGTATCAGGGGATCTGTTGGTAGGAACGCTGCTTCCGGACGAGGAGACAGATTTGCAGTCGTCGGGAAGGCTGCGCGCGACGGTAGGTTTTCATGAAGGAATACATCGAGGCTCCTCGGAAGCCTATTCGCTGCGGTGCCGGGAACAAGTGCGAAGTCATGACCTTGGATGATCTCTTAGAGCCTCCACACGGAAACCAAGGTGTCAACCGGTTCCCGGCAAATACTGCAAAAAGAACGCTGTACGACAACGCGTCATTACGAATCCTCCGTAAGACGTCTAACGTTCTGGCAGAAGTCAACAGGGGCAATCATCTTGCTCGGCAGTTTCTTACTTGATTTAGGACGGGACGCGGTTAACCCACCCTCTTTCGAACTGATCTGCACAGCTGTCGTGACGGTCGGACCATGCGCGTAATCATCAAAATCGGGACGAGCCTTATCACCCCGGGCGGTCGGCTGAACCCTTCCACGGTGCGGGCCCTGATCGACCAGATGGACATGACGGAGCATGAATACCTGATTGTGACTTCAGGAGCTATTGCCTGCGGCATGTCTGTGCTGGGGACCAATCAACAGCCTATGTCCATCACGCAGATGCAAGCCGCCGCTGCGGTCGGGCAGAGCCATTTGATGCGTACTTACGAACGGTTGTTCTTCGGGAAGAATATCGTGGCACAGCTCCTTGTGTCGAACGACGACTTTACTTCTTCAGCCCGCTATCGTAATCTCTGCAATACTCTCGAGGAACTCCTTCGCCTCAAGGCGCTGCCAATAGTTAATGAGAACGACAGCGTATCTGTACGTGAGCTTGAGGGCGCTTTCGGGGATAATGATGAGCTAAGTGCCCTCCTGGCGGAAGCCGTAAAAGCCGATTGGCTCATTTTGCTGACGGATGTAGACGGATTCTATCGGGGCTACGGTCCGAACGGCCCAACTCGACTTGTAAAGCGGATCAACCAGGTCACACCAGCATTGGAAGCGGAATGCAACGGCAAGGGCCAACTCGGACGCGGGGGCATGCGTTCGAAACTGCGGGCTGCGCGCAAAGCTGCGGCTGGCGGCACGCATGTAGCGATTGCGAATGGTTACCACCCACAGGTTATCGCACTCGCTCTTGAGCACCGCGTGGGAACTTACTTCCCCCCGCAGAAACAAAGGGCGAAGCCCAAATGAAAGGTGCGATAATGGGCGAATCCTCTTCCACCCAGGAAAAACTGCAGTCGGCAGCACGCGCAGCCGAACACGTCGCCCAGCTTTCGACCAGCGAGAAGAACGAAATCCTGGACAAGATGGCAGTCGAAATTGACCGCCACCAGGACGAAATCCTAGCCGCAAATTCTGCCGACCTCTCCGGGAACACGCTCAGCTCTTCGGGCCGCGACCGCCTGCTTCTGACGCCGGCCCGCGCCGCGGCGATGAGCGAAGTTATTCAAGCCGTCAGGGACCTGCCAGACCCAGTGGGAGAAGTCTTGAGTGAGTGGATTCGGCCCAATGGACTTCGAATCCGCAAAGTACGCGTCCCCTTCGGCGTGGTGGGAATTATTTACGAGTCACGACCCAACGTCACAGTAGATGCAGCTGCGCTCTGCCTCAAATCCGGCAACGCCGTTGTGCTACGCGGAGGTCACGAAGCGGTTCTAACCAACGAGGCGCTCGTCAAGGTTTTGAAGGCTACGCCCGGAATGCCGCCTGACGCCATTCAGTTGCTCGAGTCCCGCCGCCGTGAATCCGCCCACGAGCTCATGCGAGCACGCGGTCTGGTTGATGTGCTGGTCCCACGCGGAGGGGCGGCGCTGATCCATCGCGTAGTGGAAGAGGCGGCAGTTCCTGTCATTGAAACCGGAGCAGGTAATTGCCATGTGTACGTGGATAAGGCTGCTGACTTTGACCTCGCGGACCGTATCGTGGTCAATGCCAAGACGCAGCGCCCGTCCGTTTGTAACGCAGCGGAGAAGCTCTTGATCCACCAGGACATCGCAAAGGACTACGTTCCCAGGATCGTGACAAAGCTCCTGTCTTCCGGTGTAGAGCTCTTAGGCGATGATCTGACTCGGAATTTTGCCCACGGACTGGAGGTTAGCGCCGCAAGTCCTAAAGATTGGCACACGGAGTATCTGGAACTCCGCATGGCAGTTGCGGTCGTTCCGACTCTGGATGCGGCGATTTCACATATCAACCGTTACTCTACCCGACACTCCGACGCTATAGTGACCGCCGATGAGGACCGAGCGATGCGGTTTCTCAAGCGGGTGGACTCGGCAGCCGTGTATTGGAATGCCTCCACGCGATTTACGGATGGGGGCGAATACGGACTGGGCACAGAAATGGGCATCAGCACTCAAAAACTGCACTGCCGCGGACCTTTCGGCCTCGTGGAACTGACCTCGACAAAGTACCAGGTTTTAGGCACCGGTCAAGTGCGTCCATAAACCCAAGGACACACTCAGCACTCTCTTGCACTTCAATATTGATTTCGCTCAGCGATACACTTGAGGAAAGAAGCCCGCTTGCCGGGGACACTCACCTTTCCGGCGCAACCACGGAACTGGTGATTGCTCAATTTTTGCTGGTGGCTACGCAAATCCGTAGCGGCAAGGGAATTCCCGGCGGTTCTTTGGATGCGAGCACCCTCCTTTCGAAGCTGCAAAGACGTAGAAAGTGACGTGAAACGGGCTGATAAGGACCCCGTACAGAGTTGTTATCCGTGAATCACACCCTGGGTGCTGTCGAACGAGACTTTACGGCTGGTCGAATGGTCAGGCGAATCTCATAGAGCGAGTCTGCGAGCAATAAGTTGTCGCGCATGCCCAGGAATTCAGAGACTGATGGCGCATTAGAAGAGCTCCGAAGCCGGGGCGTTCAGGAAGATGTAGCTCTTGCGTCAAGCAACGCGGCCCGGGTCGCAAGCTGCAGGCCGGGAAGCTAATACAAGGATCGAGAGTTAACGAAATGGTCCGATTGTTTAACGTTTATCATTCCGGGCGCATGGCCTTCCTCGCTGGCATCGAGGCTGTGCTGATCGTGGTTGCGCTTGTCGCCACCGTCGAGCTGAACCAACATTCGGAATCCTACGCTATCCTCACCCATCCGTCCGGAATATTCCAGGTACTCCTAACGATCGCCACCTACATGGTATGCCTGTACTATGCCGACTCTTATGACGTCAACGGGTTTCGGAATCACATTGAACTTCTGTGGCGGCTCTTCCTTGTTCTGGGCATTGCTGCTGTCTTTCTCGGGGCGATTGGATATTGCTTCCCTAATCTGATCTTTGTTCATGACATCGCCCTCGCCTCCTTGATTTCGTTAGGACTTTTATTGGTCTGCCGAGTCGCTTTTGCGAGATTAGTTCGCAAGTACCCTGGGTCCATCATTATGATTGGCCTTAACGACCTTGGCTGCGAACTGGCGCGGGAGACCCGCCGACGCCCCGATCTCGGCATCGAAGTCCGCGGGTATATCGACGATGGACAGGTCTCTCCGTTCGCCTGCGCGGCGGTGCCCTGCCTGGGTACGATCTCCCAAGTCAATCAAATCATTACGGAAAGCCGCGTGGATTTGCTGGTGGTGGCGTCACACGAACGTCGAGGCAGGTTGCCCGTCAAAGAGCTCCTGCAGCCTCGTATCAGAGGAATGAAAGTTGTCGACATAGGAACGATTTGCGAACAGGTGAGCGGCAAGATCCCGTTTGAGAAAGTGTTCCCGAGCTGGTTGCTTTTTTCCGACGGCTTTCGGCTTCACCGCAGGCTCATAGTGTTGAGACGGGTTTATTCTTGGATTTTCGCTGCCCTGGGACTTCTAATTTCTCTCCCCATGATGGCTCTCATCGCGATTGGCATAAAGCTTGAATCCAGCGGGCCGATTTTTTACTCGCAGGAACGTGTTGGGCTGGACGGAAGAACTTTCACGCTGCACAAATTCCGATCGATGCGCCAAGACGCGGAACAAAGCACAGGGCCTACATGGGCGGTTGATCAGGACCAGCGCATTACACGAGTGGGACGCTTCCTGCGGTCTTCGCATCTGGACGAGTTGCCGCAACTCTGGAACGTGCTGCGGGGAGATATGAATCTGGTCGGGCCGCGGCCGGAACGCCCCTGCTTTGTCAAAACTCTCGAAGAAACAAGCCCTTACTATACCTATCGCCACCTGGTGCGACCGGGTGTCACGGGCTGGCAGCAGGTCCGCCAGGGATACTGTTCAACGATTGAAGAGCAGATGGAGAGGTTGCGCTACGATCTCTTTTACATCAAGCACATTTCGCTCTCGCTTGACTTCTACATCCTTTTCCGGACCGGAAAGATAGTCATCTGGGGGCAAGGGGCAAAATAGAGTCGAAGAGGCCTTGCGGAATTCAGAACCGGTCGCTTCGGGAACGCTTTGATCGAGGTATAAACGTGGAAGTCTTCTATTTCGGAGAACAGACCCGGCAGCTGTTCGGAGCGCTTGATCGGCCACGGGAAAAGGCACACTCCGGGTTGGTCTTTTGCCCCCCCTTCGGTGAAGAGATGGCCGTGACCTATGCGCGGCTTGCCATATGGGGCAAGAGACTTGCCAGAAATGGGTATGCTGTGCTCCGTTACCATCCTTATGGAACCGGCGAGAGCGGAGGTAGCTTTGCGGATTTCACAATCACCGGTGCGCTTCGAGACACTCTTGAGGCGGTGAACTGCTTGCGTGAGCGCACGGGAGTCGAGCGTTGGGGATTCTTCGGGCTTCGCTTTGGCGCGTTTCTGGCGGTTCAAGCCGCGCTGACCAGCTCTCCCGATTTCATGATTCTCTGGTCTCCGGTCATCAACCTCCGGCAGTACATACGTCAATTGCTTCGTTCGCGCCTAACGGCGGAAATGATCCACTTGCACAAACAGCAAGTGCAACTCACAACCAAGGATATGGTGAAAGAGTTCGAGGCGGGAAGTTCTGTCGACATCCTCGGGTACGAATTTTCTTCCGAACTTTATGGCGAGATGAACGCAGGAGCAGAATGGCCTTCCGCCCCGGCGTCGCCGAAAGTGCTCTGCTTATCGCGCCTTATAGAAAAAGCACAGGTCGCTTCCCTACCCGGCGGCTGGACAAACCCCGGCGGAAAGGTCGACCTGAAGTCTTTCTCTGAGATTCCATTTTGGGAAGAATTCTCGTCAATGTTCCCAGGTAAATTTGCAGACGCTTCGGTGTCCTGGCTTGAAAGCAACTGAACAGTGACCTCAAATACTATGAATGAACTAGTGAAAATTCCTGCTGACGGTTGGTCCCTCCATGGGATTGTCCATCTATCCCTGAAGAGTACCCCAAAGCGTGTGGGGGTTGTTCTCTTTCACGAGAACTATAACACCAAATTCGGCACGCATCGTATGTTCCGGGATCTCGGGGACAGATTGGCACGAGAAGGATTCTACGCGTTGCGATATGACGAACGAGGCATGTGCGATAGCCCCGGTGAATGCGAGGTCACATTCGCTGACAGAATGGCTGACGCCCGCGCTGCAGTGGCGTTCTTCCGCGCTCGGTACAAACTGGACACCGTGGTGGGATGGGGGTTGTGCTTAGGTGCAGCGGTGGCTGTTCATCTGGCGACGGAGACAGACAATGCGGATGCCCGAATGGAGGGCCTCATACTATGCAGCATCGTTGCCGACCCGGGCATAGTGTCTCTGCCTCAATTCGCATACGAACGCGTGCAAATTGCAAAATTGGCACAAGAGTACTTTTTGCGCGGAAACGTCTTGCGCAAACTCTGGAATGCACCACGACACTTGAAGAGTTATGCGAAAAAGCTTGCGATCCTGGCACGGCGATACTTGCGTCCTGACCCACCGGAACTGGGCCGATTGAAGACGGCAATCGGACGCGTAGGCGGTGCTTTGGCGAGCTATGAAGGGCCGTGCCTGCTTCTCTTCGGGGACCAGGATTCCTATCTTACAGATTTTGTCGAGCGGGTAAACCCAGGCGACAAACTCGGTCTAAAGGAAAAGCTGAATCCGCCGACCTGGCTACTGATGAAAGATGCCGATCACACCTTTGCTTCGCGAGAAAAAACGCTAGAGTTATTCAGCCACACCGTCGAATGGTTTCGGCCTTTTCTCCAAGGCAGCTTGCCAAGCCATTCTGAAACGCTTGCAGACGAGCACGAAGGCGTTTGGGGTTCAGAAATCACGCATGCCAGATAATCACCCATTGTTTGCATGCACCCCTTCACTGAAAATATGGCGCGGATTAATAACCAGGCTCCCCGTGTTCCCTAACCCGACTCGCTGATCCTTCCAGTCGGTCTTCAGGATTCAAGAACGTGACAGTCTAAAGCTCTCAAGAAAGGAAATAACTAGAATGTCGGTCGAAAGCTCCAATCAGGACGCAACGGCAGTAAAAAATTACATCGAGCAAGAGCTTCTCAACGGTCGCCGTGTAAAACTTGACGACAATACTGACTTAATCGAGCAGGGCATCATCGATTCCTTGAGCCTGCTGCGCCTGGTTACTTTCCTCGAAGAGAATTGCCAGGTCCAGGTCCTTGACGAGGAGATAGTCCCTGACAATTTCAGGACATTAACGGCGATCCGGATGTTTGTATCCAAACGCAAGGCAGTCGGCAATCCACAAGGAAGTTAAGATTCTAACAAACGAACAAGTCAGGGATTCCGTGGGCACTCTGGCTCGCGGAATAAGCATCAACCTGTTTGGTACCGGCTTCAATATCGTCGGCCGGCTCCTGTACAACGTCCTGGTCGCTCGTCTGCTGGGTCCCGGCAACGTCGGAATCTATTATCTCGTGCTGACCGTGGCTGACCTGGTCGGCGTTGTCGCAGCGGGCGGTTTGGAAACGACGATTGTTCGTTATCTCGCCTGGCACCGTGTCGATTGCGATTGGGGCGCCTTCCGGGGAACGCTGCGGTTCGCAATACGAGTTGCATCCGTCCTTGCGTTGGCCGGGACCCTGGGCCTTTTAGTTCTGGCGCCTCAGGTGACGATCGGAATCTTTCACAAGCCCGCAGCTGTAACTCCACTTCGGATCATCGCCGTCATGGTGCCCCTCTACGCGCTGGAAACTCTGCTCCTTGCAGCGACCCAGTCCTTTAACGAAATGAAGTACAAGGCACTGATCGAGTCAATGCTAAACCCGGCGCTTCGCTTGGTCCTGCTCGTGCCTGCGTTCTTTCTCAACGCACGGCTTTATTACATTCTGTCAATTTACTCTGTGCCTTTGTTCGTCTGTACCGTATTGGCCTACTTGGCTCTGCGCCGATGCATTCCGGTCGACCTGCGAGCGTATCAGCCGCGCACAAACTACCGCGACTTGGTGCACTACTCGTACCCCCTTTTCTTTTTCAAGATCCTTACCCTTCTAACCCTTTACAGCGACTCCCTATTCGTGGCTCACTTCATGAGTTCAGCGATGATGGGGATATATTCGGTGTGCATACGCCTCGTAATCGTCACCAGTTTCATCCTGCCGGTCATCAACCAAACCTGGGCTCCCCTCATGGCGGAGTCCTATCGGAAGAGGGAATTAGGAAAGGTCAGCCACAATTTCAAGCTTGTCACACTCTGGGCGCTCCAGATCTACATTCCTGTTCTTCTCGTCTTCTTGATAGCGCCCGGCTGGATCCTGGACCTTTTCGGCCGTGGCTTCCGCGCAGCCGCTCCGTGCCTGGTCATCCTTATGATCGGACAATTTATTAATAACCTGACAGGACCTGTCGGTTTAGTCCTGACGATTTCCGGCTGGACCCGGCTCCAGCTTTGGAATGCGTTCACGGTCGTTGTGCTGCAATCCGTCCTTGCAGTCCTTCTGATTCCGAAATTAGGCCTTGTGGGTGCCGCAATCGCCAATGCCTCTGCAGCGGTGCTCGTCAACCTGGTTCGTGTCATCCAGGTCTGGAATCGCTTGCGAATGCAGCCCTTTTCGGCCTGTCTGCTAAAGCCGGTGCTGGCCGGAGGATCGGCGATCGTTGTTGCAGCAGCGGTTCTCCATGGTGCGAGTTTTGTCCCCATGATGAAGTTCATTTTGGCGATCGCCGGTTCCATGGTTACCTACGTCGCCGCGATGTGGTTTCTTGGTTTTGACGCGAATAGCCGAATGGCTTGGCGGCAGCTTCGAGGCGCCATGGGCCGCGCCCTTGCCCAGGCGGTTCAATCTAAGCTTTAGGAGAAGTGTTCATGAGTGCCCGCGTGATGATACTGGGTTTGGACGGAGCTAGCTGGCGTGTGACTCAGAAGTTGATGGCGGCTGGGAAAATGCCGACTCTTCGCCGAATGGTGGCTGGGGGAGGATCGGGACCCTTATACTCGACCATACCAAACATCTCTCCGACTGCGTGGACCTCTTTCATGACGGGCAAGAGCCCCGGCCAACACGGTCTGTACGGCTTTGCCGTGAAAGTGGAGGGATCCTATATGCTGGAACCTTTTTCCGCCGGGCGCGTCACTCCGGGTCGGACACTCTGGGACATGCTCTGTGGCGCTGGTAAAAGCGTTGCCATCGTCAATGTACCGATGACTTACCCGGCAAAACCGGTAGACGGGATTATGATTTCGGGTTTGGGGGCTCCGAGCGAAGAGGCAAAGCATTTCTGCCATCCCGCCAACATCTTGAATGAACTCCGGAACGAGTTGGGTTCCTACGTTTTCGACCTCCATTGGGCCAACTACGCTACGCGGGGAGTCCCTGCAGTCGTAGAAGCTGCAAGGCAGATGACTCGCTGCCGTGCTGACTACGGGCTCCGCATTCTTGAAAGAAACCACTGGGATCTTTTTACCCTGGTTTTTGTTGCAACCGACCGATTACAGCACTGTGCATGGTCATATCTTGAAGATCCGGGAAAAACCCTCACTCCGGCAGAAGAAACGGTTCGATCTCAAGTCCATGACTACTATCAGTATCTTGACGGAGTGCTGGCTGAATTTCTCGCTGCATCACCGGATTCCGATGTGTTCGTCATGTCCGACCACGGCTTCGGCCCCTGCCTGGCAACGGTGCAAATTAACACGTGGCTCGGCCAGCAAGGGTTCTTGACTTGGACAAAGCAGAATGAAGCACGCTATCGTGGCGCCGTGGGCCTATCGAAATCCATCGGAATCAAGCGCAAACACTTCCGGAAAGTCGCGGGGTTCCTGGGGCTCGATGTATATCGCCACCTGGAAAAGGTTTCCCTCACCACGAATAATATCGACTGGTCGAAGACTCGCGCTTTCTCGTATACGCCCAGCGGAATCTACTTCAATTTAAAAGGTCGAGAGCGCCAGGGGATTGTTGAACCCGGGCCTGAAGCGGAAAAGCTATTTGATGAGCTTAAAGAGCGGTTGCTGGATTTGCGCGATCCGCTGACCGGCAATCGTGTGGTGCTTCAGGTCGCTCGATCACAGGAGGTATATCGGGGTTTAAAGTCCGCGACAGCCCCTGATCTGGTCGTGTCCGAGTTAAATCCCGGTTATGAGATTAACTTCAAGCAGCAAGCGACTTCGGAAGTGTTTGAGCGCTCAGATTGGCGTAGCGGCGCTCACGATCCAGAAGGTCTTCTGATCGCGTATGGCCCGCATGTCTTCCCCGGCAAGCAACTTGGCCGAGCTGTATTGGAAGATCTGTGTCCGACCATTCTATCCTTGTTTGGAGTGCCTATCCCCCGGGACATTGACGGCAGGGTGCTGAACGAGATCCTGTCGGCGCCACAATCTGACCTGCAGGCCACGAAGACGGTTGAGCCTGAAACTTCAACGCCTTCTGAGATACTTTCCGAAGAGGAGCAGGAGATGGTGTTCGAGAGACTCAAGGCACTGGGGTATTTCGAATAAGATGTGCGGAATTGCAGGTATCCTCAACTTCGAACGGAATGCCCCTGTTTCCGCAGCGGCAGTTAGCCGCATGTGCGAAGTGATTCGTCATCGTGGGCCTGACGATCACGGCGTGCACTGCCAGGGACAGATTGGGCTTGGCGCGCGTCGTCTACGCATCATTGACCTTGCCAACGGGCACATGCCCATACACAACGAGGACGGCTCGGTTTGGGTGGTTTTCAACGGAGAGATCTATAATTTCCAGGAGCTCCGTTCCCGCCTGGAGAGTCAGGGACATCAATTCTACACCGCAACCGATACTGAAGTCCTCGTTCACCTCTATGAGGAGCGCGGAATCGATTTTGTTGAGAGCCTCCGAGGAATGTTTGCCATCGGCTTGTGGGACCAGAATTGCCGGCGACTGGTCCTTGTGCGCGACCGTTTCGGAATCAAGCCGCTTTATTACCAGCGCCAAATTAACCGCATCGTTTTTGGGTCGGAGCTCAAGTGTCTCTTGCAGGATCCGGATCTGAAGCCCGCGATCGATCTGAAGAGCATCAACCGATACCTTTCCTTGGGGTATGTGCCCGATCCCCATACGATCTTTACTAACGTGAAAAAGCTGGCACCCGGCCACTTGATGCTTGTGGAGGCCGGCAAGGTAGAGGTCCGCAAGTACTGGCAACTGCCGTGGCCTGAAGAGTCGAATCTGCCCACCGAAGAGGACTGCTGTGAACATCTAGAGGAACTGTTGCGAGAGTCGGTCAGGATGCGCTTGGTCAGCGACGTCCCGCTGGGGGCTCTGCTCAGCGGCGGTCTGGATTCCAGCACGGTGGTTGCTTTGATGAGCCAGCTCACAGATCGGCCGGTGAAAACTTTCTCCATCGGGTTTGCCGAAGAGGACTTCAGCGAACTCGCTTTTGCGCGGCGAGTTGCCCAGCATTTCGGGACGGACCACCATGAGCTGGCCGTCGAACCACAGGCTGCCCAGATGGCTGAGGGCCTCATGGGGTACTTTGACGAGCCGTTTGGCGACCCCTCGGCAGTCCCGACTTATCTCGTCTCACAATTGGCACGTGAGTCCGTTACCGTAGCGCTTTCGGGCGATGGTGGGGACGAGATTTTCGCCGGCTATACGCGCTACCCCGAGGCGCGGCGTCAAGAGATTTTCGATTGGCTGCCTATCTCACTGCGCCGGAACGTATTGCTCCCTTTGAGTGATCGCCTTCCATATGGCGCCTATGGGAAGCGCTACTTGCGGCGGATGGCTCTGGACGACGGACTGACACGCTACCTCGATTGTGCGGTGATCCCATATGGGACCAAAGGCTCCCTGGTTTCCGACGAGTTCCGCGAACAAGTCGGGTCGCTCGATAGCTGCTCGGACTTGTGCTCTTCCCTTCCTAACGGCTCCAAGCATTCGTTGCTCGACAGAATTCTCTATCTTGATGCGACAACTGAGTTGCCTGGAGACATCCTGACCAAGGTCGATCGGATGTCCATGGCCCACTCACTCGAAGTGCGCGTTCCTTTGCTCGATCACGTCTTCTCGGAGTTCGTTGCAAAGTTGCCCATGCGTTACAAACTGCGCGGCCTGACAACCAAATACATCTTTAGGAAAACCTTCAATCATCTGCTTCCCGATGAGATTCGAAATCGCCCGAAGATGGGCTTTGCCATCCCACTTCGGCACTGGTTCGCCGGTGATCTGCACGATTTTCTTCACGATGTCCTTTTTGATTTGCGGGCCATCCAGCGAGGTTATTTCCGTCCAGCCTTTCTCGAGACGCTGGTTCGCGAGCACACGACGGGGCGACGCGACCATAGCTATATGCTCTGGTCGTTGTTAGCCTTGGAAGTCTGGCATCGCAAGGCTGGCTTCTAATTAATCCTGTGACCCTTCGCCGACATAACTTGTGTCTCTTTACCAACCGCTTCGGCCACGGCGGTACGGAACACCAGTTTGCGGAACTCGTGAGCCGGCTCGATCAAAGGAAATACAACGTGTTGGTGGCTTGCTTCAGCCGTACGGGAGAATTTCTGGAATTAGTAACCCGCGCAGGCTTGCCCGTTGTTGAATTTGCGCGCAGCCGCTGGTTCTCTCCGAGGACGGCTCAATGCGCCATGGGGTGGATCAGTCTCTTGCGCCGCGAACGCATTGAGCTGGTACACACGTTCGACCTCTACACCAATATGTTCGGGGGCCCGCTGGCTCGGATCGCAGGAGTGCCCTACGTTCTCACCAGTCGCCGTGACACCGGAACGATGCATAGCCCCCGCAGAAACTGGGTCGCGCGGCGTATTTATTTTCGCTCGGATTGCATTGTGGCGAATTCGGAGGCCGCACGCAGAAGCTTGTTGCGCGAAGATGTACCCGATCGGCTGATCCGAGTCATCCATAACGGTGTGGACCTGAAACGCTTCTGCCCTAATGGAAATCATCTGAAAGCCCGCCGCAAATGGGGTTGGCAAGACGACGAACTGCTGATCGGCGTGATCGGCAATCTTCGTCCGGAGAAGGGGCATGACATCCTCCTGAAAGCTGTTCCCGAAGTCGTAGGTCAATTTCCGCGGGCGCGTTTCCTGATTGTCGGACCGGGTCCTCTCCTGCCGGCGCTTCGCAAGCAGGTGAAAACAGACGGATTGGAAGCTTCTGTTGCGATTCTCGGCGACAGCTCCGAAATCCCCGAACTGCTGGCGGCTCTCGACATTGTGGCGTTGCCGAGCACTTCCGAATCGCTCCCAAACGTTGTTCTGGAAGCGATGAGCGCGGGACGCCCCGTCGTAGCATCCTCTGTGGGGGGATGTCTGGAGTTAATTGCGCACGGTCGCACTGGTCTGCTGTTTGCCCCTCGCGATCCGCATGATCTGGCTGGGCAGATCTTGCGTCTCGCGGCGGACCCCCACCTTCGTCAAGAGCTGGGTCAGGCCGCTCGGAAGCACGCAGAATCCAAATTTGATATCAACCATGCTGTGAAGCGTCTGGAATCCATCTACGACGAAATCCTGCAGGGGAAAGCAGGGGAGTCCTGAAGAGGATATGAGAGCTGGTGTCAAAGTGCGGTTGAAATCGGGCGTGGCCTGGGCGGTCCACCATTTGGGTTTCTTCCTTCTGATCCGTTTTCTCCATCACCGCCTCTATGGGCCCGGCGTTCGGATTCTTTTCTACCATCGTGTCGAGGCCTTCAGCGCTGAGACTGACCTGCTGGGGCGCTGCCCACTAACGGCTCGCGAATTCGAAAAACACCTCAGTCACCTTTGCCGGTTCTATCACGTTGTGTCGCTCGAACAGGCGCAAGAAATCCTCGCTTCCGGCCGCCCAGTGCCACCGAACCTCGTTGCCATCACCTTTGATGATGGATATCGGAACAATTATACGGTCGCGATGCCCCTCCTTCGAAAATACGGTGTGACCGCTACAGTCTTCGTTGTAAGCAGTGCGATCGATGGGGAGCCCTTGTGGTTTGACCAGATATTCAGCTGGTTCGCGAACACCACTGTCCCCGCCCTTCGGTTCAGCAAGGTCGATTCCGAACTAAACCTGACATGCCTGGCTGGGCGCCGCGGGGCTTTACGGCGTGTTCTGTCGGTCATGAAGAGCTTACCCAACCGAGAGCGGATCGAGGCTATGTCAGAATTGCGTGACAAGCTGGAAGTCCCACTGCCAGATTGTGAATTGGAAGATAAAGCCATGCTGAAGTGGGATGAGTTGCGGGACATGGCTCAAAGCCGACTCATCACCATTGGTGCGCATACGGTGACGCACCCTATTCTGACGCATCTGGACGACAACGAAATTCGCACGGAAATTGAGGATTCTTGCCGGAGGATAGCTCAGGAATTAGGCCGGCCCGTCCGGTTCTTTGCCTACCCGAACGGAGACTACAATTCCACAGCGCAATCGGCCGTGCGCGGGTGTGGGCTTGTGGGGTGCGCAACACAAGGAAACGGCTTCAATCCTCCCGGTACCGACCTGACAGTGCTGAGGCGGCTGGGCGCCGAGGGCCTTCCAATGTTCCGTTTTGCTCTTTATCTTGCAGGATGGAAAGACTTACAGACACGGCTTCTTGAAACTTTTAAGCAGCTCCGAAGGAACCTTGAGAGCCTAGCCTACGCAATAATCGAGACAGTAGGGATTCTTCCACTAATCCGATTCCTGAATCGCCGACAGATGACGGTGCTCGTTTATCGCGGCGTCTGTTCAGGAAGCTCATCGCATCTTGACACCCAGCTTGTCAAGCTGAGGAGCTTCCGGCGCCAGATGCGCTGGATACGACGGCATTTCACCCCCGTTTCGCTCGAGGACGCCATCGTCGCACTGAAGGACCGAAAACCATTCCCGCAACGCGCCGTGCTGGTGACCTTTGACGGCGCAAATCGAGACAGCCTCCACCTCGCTTGGCCCATACTCAAGAAATTGGGAATACGTCCGGTGGTGTTTGTGCCTGTCCAGTCCGTCGGCGGCCAGCCGAACGATTGGGCTGAAGAACTCGAGGCGAGAATGATCACCACTCGATCCCTGGGCGTCTCCTTGAATGACGAATGGCTTTGGTTGAGAACCCCCCAGGAACGACAGGCGGCGTTTGGCAAGATCGTGGCAGCCCTGAAGCAGCTTGACCCGGCTGAGCGGGCACACATCTTGAGCGAACTCGAACTTCAGCTGTCACCGAATAGCGCCGAAACACCCCCAACCTTCGGGCCGAGTTTGACCTGGGATGAGCTGCGCAAACTCGTCGAGCAAGGGTGCAGTGTTGGTTCGCACACTTTTTCTCGAGGAATCCTCCCGGGCCGACCTGCGGCCGACATCGTGCGGGAACTGGAAGACTCGAAACGTGAACTTGAGTCGAGACTTGAAGCTCCTGTTCTTGCCTTCTCTTATCCGGATGGGAAATGGAATCCGGAGGTGCGGCAACTGGTCGAACGGGCCGGCTATACCTGCGCCTTTACCAGCGAACCCGGCAGGATTGATCTCCGCACCGATCGTTTCCTGCTGAACCGCATCGCCACCCATGGAACCGACAGCATGAGCGCATTCATCGGCGCGATCTCCGGAGTGAGGCGGCTCAGAAAACGGCAGGTCGCTAAGGTTCTCGAAATCAGCAACTATCCGCCTCCCCAATGCGGCTGGGCGATGCAGACCAAGTTGCTTGCCGAAACCCTGCGCAGACGGGGCGCCGTTTGTGAAGTCATGAACATTAACGAAAGCCGAAAAATCAAGAGTCCGGAATACCTGGATGTACAGAACGGCATCGACTATCTGCTCAAAGTGCTTATGTTGACGATGCGCGGCTATCGGCCTCATACCCACGTCAACGCTGAATCTCCGAAAGGGTACCTGTTGGCCCTGGCCGCGAATCTGACCGGGCGAGTCATCGGACAACCGGCGGTGATGACGTTCCACGGAGGCCTTCCCCAAACCTATTTCCCTCGCGATGATTCCGCCTTCCTTCGCATGGCTTACCGGCTGCTGTTTATGAGTGCTCACAGCATTACTTGCGACAGCATCGAGATTGAGCAAGCCATCCGATCGTACCGGATCAACGGAAAGCCAATCACTTCTGTCCCCTGTTTTTCTCTTCAAAACCTTGATTTCGAAAGGCGCCCGCTGTCGGCAAAGGTTGAAGCCTTTCTCCGGGAGAGGCATCCGGTGTTCTTTTGTTTCTTGTGCTTCCGCCCCGAGTATGGGCTTGAAACCGTCCTTGCCGGCATGCGCAAATTCACAGAGCAACGGCCTCGTGCAGGATTCATCTGGCTAGGGTACCCCTCGAAAGAGGCGCCTCCACTTGAAGCCTTCCTCGATTCTCAACCTCTCGGCAGACCTGAGAACCTGCTTCTGGCCGGCAACATGGATCACGATACGTTCATGACCTTACTGACCCGGTGCTTTGCCTATCTGCGACCGCATGTTCGGGATGGTGTCTCCGCATCGGTGCTTGAATCGCTCGCCTTAGGTGTGCCGGTGGTTGCTGCCGAAAACGGGATGCGGCCGCCTGGCGTGATCACCTACAATTTTGACGATGCAGCAGACCTCTCTGAAAAGCTCGTCTATGTTGTGGACAATTACGAAGCAATCCGGAGCACCACCCGTTCCCACGGAATTAACGACAACATTGAACGCGTCGTCGATTGGTTGCTCCATCCCCCAAGCGGCAATGAAAAATTAACCTATGCCCACTCTGCTGAAAATTAGGCACCTTTTGCAGCGCGTTGCGCATATGAGCCGGGAAGAAGCCTCCTTCAGGATGCAGCAAGAGCTCTGGAATCGGTTGGAAGCCTATCGTTGCCGGATGGGATTTGCGAAGACGACCGACACCAGTTGGCTGACGAAGCCTGGCACTTCTCAACCGAGCGGCCGCTTTTTCTTCTCCAGTATAGAGTTGCCTGCGGTTTTGCATGTCATTCGCTCACGTTTCCCAAATTCGGCCGCCGATGTCGTGGAGCGAGCAGAGCGGATTTTGGCCCATCGTTTCGACCTTCTGGGTTTTCATGATTTGGATTTCGGACCACGTATCAACTGGCACTTCGATCCCGTCAACCGGAGGCAATCCCCGCGAACATTTTCTTACCGCATCCCTTATTTGGATCTCGAAAAGGCAGGCGATTCGAAGATTATATGGGAGTTGAACCGCCATCAGCATTTCGTCACGCTCGGCAAGGCTTACCAGTTGACTGGAGACGAGAAGTTTCCTGAAGAGTTTGTAAGTCAGTTCTATGATTGGCAGGAACAGAACCCCTTCCTGGTGGGCATCAATTGGACAAGCAGCCTGGAAGTCGCATTCCGAAGTCTGTCCTGGCTATGGGCACGCGAACTATTCCAGAATTCTCCCTCCTGCCAGGGAAAGCTGGCACGCGATCTCCTCTTTGCGCTGGGTCGGAATGGGCGGTTCCTCGAGCATAACCTCTCGAGGTATTTTTCCCGGAACACGCACCTGCTGGGTGAAGCTGTGGCGTTGTTTTTCATCGGTGTGATGTGTCCACAATTGAAAAACGCCTCAGACTGGCGGGCGCTGGGTTGGCGGATCATACTCGAAGAGGCTCAGTACCAGGTAAGGCCGGACGGTGGTTACTTCGAGCAGGCTGTGTACTACCACGTCTATGCGCTTGACATGCTCCTTCACGCGCGCATTCTTGCCTCACGAAATCTGCAACCGATCCCCACTAGCCTTGATAGAACGCTGGAAAGGATGCTCGACTTTCTTGCGGCACTCTGCACGGGCAGTCCTCCACCCCGCCTGGGCGATGATGATGGGGGACGCTTGTTCGATCCTCGCCGTAACCGTGCTGAGCACATGAGCGATCCGCTTTCTACTGGTGCGGTTATCTTTGGCAGGGCCGAGTGGAAGGCCGCAGCGTCGGGACTGTCTGAGGAAACGCTATGGCTTCTGGGGCCCTCAGCGGTGACCGCCTTTGACGCCCTCCCTCGTCTAGAGCTACGGTCGGAATCTCGGGGCTTCCCTTCAAGCGGAGTTTACATCATGTCGCGCGAAGGGTTGCGCCTCACTATAGATGCTGGGCCACTTGGCGTGGGGCATTGCGGCCATAGTCACGCCGACGCTTTGAGCATAACCGTAACAGCCGATGGATACGAGTGGTTGACCGATCCCGGAACCTTCACTTATACCGGCTCTCGTGAATGGCGGGAGGCTTTCCGGGGCACCGCAGCCCACAATACGCTTGTCATCGAAGGACAGAATCAGGCAGAGCCGACAGCTCCTTTCAAGTGGGAAAAGATCCCTGAGGTCCGAGTGGACGAATGGTGGACGGGTGAGAACTTCGATCTCATAATCGCCTCCCACAATGGCTACCTGAAATCCCGGTCTCGAGCGACGCATCAGCGATTGGTGTTCTTTGCTAAGCCGCGATTTTGGCTGGTTCTCGATTCTGTTCGGGGTGAGGGCAACCATCAGCTGGATATTTATTGGCACATTGGCGGCGGAACAACCAGGCTGGATGAAGGGGCCATTGACCTGAGTGCGGAGACGGGCGCAGAGTTTGGCATCGTGCCCACTACAGATCCCAAGTGGAGCGTGGAACTGATTGAAGGGTGGAGTTCAACTTGCTACGGGCACAGACAAAGCGCGCGCATACTCCGCTGTTCGACACGAACGGATCTGCCTGCAGAATTCGCAACGCTTCTGATTCCTCGGCTCAATGAAGCCTGTGGCCGACTGGAGCGCTTCGGGAGCACCAAGAGTACGGGTGGCCCACGAGGCTTTCAATATTCAACGGATTCAGAGCAACATTGGTGGGTTTTGGCGGACCGCAGCGAGCCATGGCACATGGAACGCCTTGAGAGCGACGCGCGTCTGGCCTACCTCGGACCCGATCGGGTTTTCCTTTGGGAAGGAAGCTTCCTTTCCCTCGATGGGGTACAGGTCGTGAAGTTGCCAGCCCGTCAAAGGTGTTTTGAAAAGGGCTGGCTTGCAGCCGGAGAAGCGATAGCAGGAGCAACTCGTACGAAGTCGGTTGGATTCGCAAGCAGCCATAGGGAGCAGGTCCACTAGGATCAAGCATGTGCGGCATTTGTGGCATTTTCAATTTCGATTCCCGCGAGACGGTGCGACCCAAACTTCTGCACGCCATGAACGAGCAGATCACCCATCGTGGGCCAGATGATGAAGGCAGCTATTGCGAGGGCAACATCGGTTTGGCCATGCGGCGGCTGAGCATTGTGGATTTGAACTCCGGGCATCAACCCCTGAGCAACGAAGACGGAACGGTGTGGATCGTCTTCAACGGCGAGATTTACAATCACGCTGAATTGCGGCCAGTCCTTGAGGAACGCGGACATCACTATCGCACGTTCAGTGATACGGAGACGATCGTCCATCTTTACGAAGAGCATGGCGAATCCTGCGTTCGGTATTTGCGCGGCATGTTTGCTTTTGCAATCTGGGACGGCCAGCGACGCCAACTGTTTTGTGCTCGGGACCGGCTGGGAATCAAACCCCTTTACTACCTGCTCCACGATCACCGGTTGATCTTCGCTTCGGAAATTAAAGCCCTTCTGGAGTTTCCGGGGGTGCGGGCCAAACTGAACAGGCAGGCCCTGCCGGAGCACCTCGCCTTTGGATACTCGACTGGATCGAGAACCCTGTTCGCAGGGATCGAGCGCCTCCAACCCGGACACTGGCTGAAGGCGGATGAGCATGGCACCTTCCGTACGGCACGCTATTGGGACCTGCCCCGAGCTGTAGGTTCCAGGGAAGCCCGACCTTTCGACGAGGATGTGGTCAGGTACCGCGAACTGCTCGATCAAGCCGTCCAAAGCCATCTGATGAGCGACGTTCCGCTCGGTATGCTCCTGAGCGGCGGACTCGATTCGAGCGTGATTGCGGCTCTGATGCAAAAGCATCGGAGGGACTCGATCCAGACGTTCTCCGTCGGCTATCCGGAACTTGAGGCAAGCGAACTCCCCATGGCCCGCAGGGTGGCGCAGCACTTGGGAACCGTGCATCACGAGGTCCAGGTTAATGCCAAGAGTTTCTTCGGAGCCCTTCCCCATCTCATCTGGCACGAGGACGAACCGCTGGTTTGGCCCTCCAGCGTCTCCCTTTACTTTGTGTGTCAGTTGGCGCGGCGGAGCGTCAAGGTGGTACTTACTGGAGAAGGAAGCGATGAAACCTTGGCAGGATATGATCGCTACGCGTGGACTCTTTGGAACAAACGATTTGACTCTGTATATCGGTCGGTCGTTCCTGATTTTACCCGGAGGTGGGTAGCAAGTCACATTTCGCAGGCAAGCTGGCTTGGAGCCAGCTCGCGTCGGAAGCTGGGGCACACTTTCCTGGGGCGCGATGGCCGCTCGATCGAGTCTTTCTATTTCGATAACTTTTATAGCGCCTTTCCGGGCAGTCAACAGAAGGGATTGCTCGCCGAGGACATTACCGCCGGCGCCTACGAAGGCTCAGCCGCCTGCTGGAACGAATCAGCGGGCGACTTTCTGGGCCGTTTGCTTCAGACCGATCTTGAGACTTACCTGGTCGAACTGTTGATGAAGCAGGACAACATGAGTATGGCGGCATCGATTGAGAGCCGCGTCCCCTATCTTGACCACGTGCTCGTCGAATACGCCTTAGGAATCCCATCCCACCATAAGATCCACGGGCTGGGAGGGAAACAAGTGTTAAAGAGTGCGGCAGGCGACTTGTTGCCGAGAGAGGTGATCAGGCAGCGGAAGCGAGGATTTCCTACGCCTTGGCGCGTGTGGCTTTCATCCGGATGGCTCGAAGAGGCCGAGCGGCTGATTCTTTCGCCGCGCAGCCAGGAGCGAAAGCTCTTTCGGACCGAGCCTTTGCACCGCCTCCTTCTCGAACACCGCACTCAGGCGGTTGACAACTCCGACCGCATCTGGCGCCTTGTGAATCTGGAACTGTGGCACCGCATCTTCATCGATGCCGATCCGGCCTATCTCAAGCGAGCCAAACAGGAGCCTCTGTCGGCGCTTGTGCACCCTGAGCCGTTGAAATCTGAGAACGTTGTCCACGCAAATTGTTCGGAGACGTTCGGGCCAGATTGAACCAGCCATCTGAAACTTGTTAAGGGCAAAAAGACAAGGAAATAGGCATTATTGGTCATCATAGGAGCGGCTCCTTCAGGAGCAGCAATTTACCAGGCAATTGCTTAGGTGCGGGAGGAAAACATTATGGTCCAAACACGGCCTTGCGTGCTAATTGGTTGGGATGGCGCGACTTTCGATCTCTTGTCGCCCTGGGCGGAACAAGGACTCTTGCCCAATCTTGCCTCGATGCTCTCGAGAGGCTCGGCACGGCGGCTTCGTTCTATTATTCCTCCCGTAACGCCCGCAGCGTGGGTTTCAATTCTTACCGGGATGAATCCGGGCAAGCACGGCATCCTCGATTTCAACGTGTTTTCAGCCAGCGACTACTCGCAAACCCAGAGGCTGATCAACTCCACGCATTTTTCAGGGACAACGATTCTCGATCTCGTCAGTGAGCATGGAAGGAGCGTTTGCTCACTACAACTGCCCTTGACCTATCCGGTCTGGCCGATCAATGGATTGATGCTTGCCGGCATTCCCAACCCGGATGATTCCTTGGGTTACACTTATCCACCGGATCGGGATTTTGGGCCCCTACGCCCTGCCAAAATGCGTCCTAAAATGGCGTATCTTGAGCTTTTCGAAAACCATGCCTTTCATATTCAGAAACTAACGGACATATTTTCTGAGGAATCAAAAAAAGAGTACGATCTGCTATGCGTGTATTTTCGCGAATGTGATGATTTTCATCATCTTTATTGGCGTCTATTGGGAGCGAACTGCCCGGGGTACGACGCTTCAGAAGCAAAGGAAATTGGCAATCCAATCAAGAGTATTTACATGGCTCTGGATGCGGCGTTAGGGCGGATTCTGGCTGCCCGGCCTGATGCAAATTTCTTTCTAATTTCTGACCATGGCGGGACCGCTATGGGCCGCCGCCGTCTCTATCTAAACGTCTGGCTTGCCGACCATGGCTACTTGAAGGTCAAGCGGAACTTGCGATCGACACTTTGGCAGTTCGGTTATCGAGGCCTGCAGGTTATGAAGCCGTGGCTCAGCTGGTACCGTGGACAAAAGCTCAAAGAAAAGCTGGGATTGGAGCAGGTCATGGCACGCGTGGCGCATGGAGTCGACGGAATTGACTGGGTCGAATCCCGCGCCTTCGCGGTCTTGCCCTGTGCTCCCACCGTTGGCGTTCAAGTAAACCTGCGCGGACGTGAAGCCCAGGGCGTTGTCGAGCCTGGCCGCGAATATGAACGGCTGCGGGATGAATTAATCGAGCAGTTGAGGGCGATCGAGGATCCAGTTACGGGACGCCGTGTGGTAAAAGAGGCAGAGCGTCGCGAAAAGTTATTCTCCGGCCCATACCTCAAGCGGGTCCCCGACATTTTACTGAGTCTGGAGCCGGAAGTCATCGCGCGGACGGAGCCCGGTTCGAAAGTCTGGGGATATACCCGGCCTGCTGAATTCCGCGATATCAGCGGCGAACACGACATGAATGGCATCTTCGCCGCAGCCGGCCCCGACATCAGGCCAGGAGGTTTTCTCTCCGATGCTTCGCTTCTTGATATCGCACCGACCCTACTATACACGATGGGACATTCAATTCCGCGGAACATGGATGGCTGTGTCCTCGAGGACATCTTTGAGGGGAACTGCCGGGCTTCCCATCCACCTGTCGTTGAAGACTCTCGAGAAATCGTTGCCCGAGAAGGCGAAAGTGTTTACTCGGAAGACGAAGAAGCAACCATACGCAGTCGGCTGCAAGGCTTGGGGTACCTCGATGAATAGTCTCTGGAGGGCCGCAGATCATGGCTCCCTCTCGGCGGTTCAAACGCCGAATACCCATGGTTGTCATGCTCGGAACATGTCACCCCGCCCCTTGTCATGGTCGTGTTGGGCCAATGTCCCGGTACCAAAGGGTACTCGTTAAATTCTGTTGTCGTTTTGTACTATTTTCCCTAAAGGAGAGAACGTGATAAGGGCCTCTATAACGCGTGCGATGGTCGGAATCGGCATGATCCTCTTTGCGGAAATCATCTCGGCTCGAGTTGCCTGCGGGCTTCCACCTGAGTCGTGCACAACGGACCCCGTTTCAGATGTGCAGACGTGTCAGCTCACGAGCCAGGGATATAACATGATCACCTACTACGACACCCCGGCTTATAGCGCACGTTACAATGAACTGGTATATACGCATCACGTACAAGGCGAGCCGCCGGAGATCATGTTGATCAGGCCTGATGGCACCGATCCCCATATGGTCGCCTACGGGGAAGAGCCAACCATGGGTCCGGGCGGGGCCAATATCTATTACATTTCGAGGAGCGGTGCAGGCGAACGAGGGATGGACCTGTTCAGGTGGAATATCGCCGAGAAGCGTCAAACACGTCTTACCCAAATCAACGCTCGCGCCATCATCAGATATTCGGTGACGGCGAGCGGGACATCCCACGGGGATCTGATTTTATATTCTGCGAACAACATTGCTCATTTGGTTTATGCCGATGGGACCGGCGAACGGACTTTAGCACTTGTAGACCCATACCGGTCCGCCAAGTTTCATCGGCTTCGACTCAGCCCCACTCATCCCAACCTCATGTTCTACAACCGGGAATACCCCGGACAGCGCAGTCTCTTCTGTTATGACATCGATACCAAGAAAACCTACACCGTCACACATAGAGCATCTCACATGCTTTGGGCCCCGGACGGATTGCATATCGCCTACACGGGTGGTCCGGACCATCGGTTTTACATCACACGTTACGACGGAACTGATTCCCGGGCGCTCGACCCAAAGGTAAGAGAAGGAACGAATTACTGCTCTTTCGCACCGGGAGGGAATGTCCTGGCATGCTCCAACTGGGGTCCTGCTGAGCGATTCCCTATGCCGGGATGTATCTTCTTGATGGCTGCCGACGGCTCAAACGATGTTGTGTATGTCGCCAAGCATCATTCCAAGGGGCTCAGCTTTTGGGGTGAGCCTGCGCTCGAGTTTTTCAAGGATCGTTACCACATTGTCTATCGTAGTGATGCCACGGGCACTCCCCAGGTCTACGTGCTGCGACTCCCTCCCAGCATTTACACGCGCCTCCGAGGACATTCAAAGGCCGCCCGGACGACCCAATCGAAACCGGCGCCGCGATAAACACAGCTGCTGCGAGCCGTTCTTCGGGCCAGCAGCAAGAAACAAATCGCTAACCAATTGGAGTATCGCACGCATGGAAGCGCAACCCATCGGCATGTGGCAGAAGGCCCGGACAACTTCGATCACGCTTAATGGGAAGGGTCTCGGGGTGGTCCCGAGTTGCGGCAAAACCATAATCTTCCAGGCACTTACCGGTCTGGGAGAACTCGTAGGTCCCCCGCTCCGCTCTGCTCCCAAACTCGCCTGGAGTGTTCTCTGGGTGACCTGTCTCCTGCTGGGCTCGTCTTCGAGGATGATAGCTCAAGCGAGTTTTGACGGTTCGCAGGAAACCATTTTCACTCCTGCCCTGGAGAAGATTCAGGAATCCGAACCTTCCGAGCTCTTGCCCTCCTTTCAGCTGGAAGGGACGTACGATTCTGACCTGGTAGCAAACCAATTTGGCCAACTGGGCAGCGACTTTACGACGGTCGAAGGGGAAGGCCGATATAGCTTCGTGCATCTGCGCGACAATGGTCTGCTGACTTACATCGGAGGCGAAAGATTTTATCCCTCGTATCCGAACCTTAACAGCGCGATTCAGGATGCGCGACTGCAATGGCAGCATAACTACAGCTCGCGCTCATATTTCGCATTCACAGGGCGGTTTGCCAGGCTCCCGGAGGGCGTTTTCCAGGAGGGCAATCCCGGCCAAATCTTCTCTGTCTTGGGTGAGACACCCGCAACATTTCTGCAGCAGGGAGTGGAGATTGCGAGTGGCACGTTTACCTTGAAGCATGGGCTCAGTGCACGTTCCTATGTGATCGTCGGCGATGACTACAACTCGACAAATCGCTTTGGGAGTGGCTTGGTTAATACAAGGGAGCAAGACGCCTATGGCGGCATCTTCTACTCGCCGAGCGACCGCCAGACCGTAGGGCTCGTTTACGCTCACCAATGGATGGCGTTTTCGCAGGGCCTGGGGAGATCCCAGGTTGACGAAGCTTTTTTGTCCTTTTCGGCGATCCTGAGCAAAGACGTTTCGGCTCAGGTGTTTGGAGGGCCGGCTCTGGTTTCGCAAAAGCAAGGGATGGCAGGCTCGTCTACGAATGTTGTCGGTCTGCCCGCAGGGGTTCTGAATGAGTTGGCGCCAACCGAGCAGGGTTTGGTTGGAGGCGTGGCGCTGAACTTCAACTTTGGACACAATAAAATCCAGGGACAGTACACCAGACTGGTCACCGGCGGGTCAGGCTTCTCAACTACCGTCCTTCGACAAACGAGCACCTTCGAAGCCTCGCGCGCGCTCAGCCCACGCCTCAATCTTGCACTTGGATTGTCCTATACGAATAGCCGGCTGTTGGGAACCACAAATACTCAATTCAAAATCTATTATATTGAACCGGCAATCCACTACCAGTTGACCCGCCAATTGATGATTGTGTTGAGAGGATCCGGTGGCAGGGTGACGGGTCTGTCGCAATATGGAACCATAACCCGTAAGCAGGTGACCATTCAGCTCGAATACCAATTTCGAGGAATTCCAATCAAATGGTGAGACATGGAAACAAAACCTAGTATGCGACCGCTTACAATGCAAGACTTTGTAGCGATCTGGCGACGGCGACGCTGGTTGTTTATTGCAACCAGCGCCATCCTTGCGGCATCAACGTGCGTCGTGGTCGGCTTTTTACCGAGCCAATACAGTTCCCAAGCCTTGATTCTGATCAAGCAGCCGGATGTTTCACCCCAGTTCGTAAAATCTAACAGCGGCGTCGACAGCGACCAAGTCCTTTCCGGGTTGATCCAAGAGGTGATGTCCCGCACTATGATCGAGCGCTTGCCGTATTTCCGGAAGGCCGGCACGGTCTCTGAAGACGACATCACTGATTTCCAGAGCAACGCCAGCATCCAGATACTTCGAGATAATTCCGATCCGCGGAGACTCTCAGGAAAGCCCTACGGCCTCACCGTAAGCGTCCTTAGTACGACGCCCAAGAAAGCCCAGGAATTAACCAACGAACTGGCGCAATTGCTCGTTCAACAGGGCGATAAGGCATTTCTTAATGTTGCCCAGTCGACGACAAGCATGCTGCGGTCCCAGTTGAACATGGCCGCGGCGAAACTTCAGATAAAAGCGCAGGCTTTAGACGATTTCAAGAAACGATATGCAGGGCAACTCCCGGTTGAGACTCAATTCATCATGGAGACTTTGGCTAATTTGGAGGCCCAACTGGACGCAGAAACACAAGCAATCGAACGCACACGCTCAAACATCGCCGACCTTCAAACGAACCAAACAGCTACGGCCGCGGGTAACGACAGCAAGGCTTCCAACTCGCCAGGACCGGCAACGGGCCGTCTGGAAACGGACCTGCAAACGCTCAAGGATCGTTTGGTTGAACTTGAGAGCCGTTACAAGCCGACCTACCCGGACGTGATTCGAACAAAGGACCAGGTCAAGCTTTTAGAGGCTCAGGTTGCGGCTGAGAAAGCCAAGAGCGCTGTTGCAACGCCCTCTAAGCCTGCAAATAGTTTGTCACCAAAGGCAACGGCGTCAAAGGATCATATCCGGGAGTTACAACTTGGGCTCGCGGCACGGCTCAAAGCTCGTGATCAAATTGAACAACGCATCGCATACTACCAGGCGAACCTTTCTAAGATCCCCTTGCACACACAAGAGTATACGAATCTCCAACGCGACTACGACGGGGCTCGAAAGGACTACGAGTCACTAAGAGACAAGGTGGCAGAAGCAGAATTATCCACCGCCGTCTTCCAGCAGCATGAAGGCGTTCACCTTCGACTCCAGGATTCCGCTTCACTCCCGAGCTCTCCAGAACTGCCGGTGCGCTGGAAGATCAATTTGGGCGGATTGGCAGGAAGCCTTTTCCTGGGGCTGGCCCTGGCGGCGTTCCTCGAGATCCGTGACACTTCCATGAAGTCAGAAGAGGATGTGAAATTTTACACCGAACTTCCGACCCTGGCGGTGCTGCCTGATGTTCCTACCGCGGCTGAAGTTAAGAGGGTTCGCTGGAAAAGAGCCTTCTTGATAGCCGACGGATTAATGCTGGCGCTGGTGCTGGCTGGTTTGAACTACTATGTGTATGTTATGAGGCTTGGGATCCTATGAATGACAACAACAATAATGCTTCGGCGCCTGATTTCGAACCGTTTGATCCGGTCTCTGCTGGCACTTCCTGTAGTGAGTTCGCCCTCAGCGCTCGGCCAGACTCACCTCTTGTTTCAAAACGCAAATCCTCTGAATTGAGCACGGAACCGTTCCGGGATCTGCAAACTCGATTGGGTGAGATCTGTTCCCGCCAACCCTTCAAAACTCTGCTGGTTACCAGTGCAGTTCGCGGCGAGGGGAAGACCTTCGTCGCGGCAAACCTAGCGTATGGCTTGGCAACCGAAGGGCGAGAGCGGGTACTGCTGATCGATGCCGACGTCCGGAACCCGAGCGTTCATTCAGCCTATGGAATGACCAACAAGTGCGGCCTAAAGGAACTGCTGGTGGGCGGCCGCGACGTTTCGGGAGTTGTTACCAAGATCTCACAGTCCGAACTCTACGTCATGCCAGGCGGAACAGCTTCCTGTGAAACGCTTTCGTTGCCGGCCGTATCGAGAATCAGCGCCCTGCTGAATCACCTTGGCCCAGCTTTTGATTTGATCCTGCTCGATTCGGCGCCGCTGTTGGTTGCATCGGACACAAGACTGGTCAGCAAGGTCGTCGACGCGGCTCTTCTCGTGGTGCGTTGTGGGTCGACTCCTCGCGAACTGGTCGTCAAAGGCCAGGAGGCTTTGAATGGGAAGCCCATCCTGGGCACCGTTTTCAATCGCGTGGATCTGAATCACTTAAGCTACTCTTCCTATTACCGCTATGGCCCGAACTCTCGCAATGGCCATCCAAAGAAATAAAACTAAGAAGAGGCCCGAAGCTGATCGCGCCTGAAGTGACTCGGGCCCCTGGTGAATCCACTGCGCAATCCGTAGTCCTGCGTTCCCGGGCCAACCATACCATTATCCTCAAAGCCGGAGGTCGAGCAAAGAAATGGTTTTCGAGATGGCGAGCGTTTCACCCAAAGACCCGAAGAGTACCCTCGATCCCGAAGAGCATAACGGAAAGCGTCCGAACGAGGCTGCCGGCCATTCGAGTGGAGAGAACGTGGTCTTTCCGTTCGGCAAGAACTGGCAGCAATTTCTCGCAAGCATCGGGGAGGAGCAGATTGCCCAGGCATGCGAGTCGCTGAAGCGTTTTATGGAGGTGTCCAATCTCGAGGGGAAAACCTTTGTCGATATTGGATGCGGAAGCGGGCTCTTTTCCTATGCGGCATTCCTCCTGGGTGCTCGGCAAATCGTGTCGCTCGACGTCGACCCCTTCTCAGTGGCCTGTGCTCGCTATTTTTACGAAAAGGCTGGGCGCCCGGCACATTGGACCATCCACCGGGGTTCGGTTCTCGATGCAAAGTTCTTAAGCAAGCTGGGAACCTTCGACATCGTGTATTCATGGGGCGTCTTGCACCACACAGGAAAGATGTGGCAAGCGGTGGAGAATTCCGCAAAGTTAGTGTCAAGCAAAGGACTTTATTACATCGCTCTTTACAATAAGGTCGAAGGGCGATTCGGATCTCGAATGTGGGTGAAAATTAAAAGGCTCTACAATGTTTCTCCCAGGCCAGTGAAATGGATGATCGAGTGGGTTTACATCCTCATACGGCACGTCGGGAGGAATATGTTGAGACTCCGAAACCCTTTCAAGGTGCTCAAGAGCTTCGGCTCAGGGCGTGGAATGCGTTGGAAAACGGACATGATCGACTGGCTGGGCGGTTATCCATACGAATACGCCACCGTCGAGGAAGTGTTTACGTTCATGAAGCAGCTATTTCCATCATTCACGCTTATCAATATCAAGACCGAACCAAGGCTCGGCAATAACTGGTTTCTTTTCAGGAATGATTCCTAGGCCGCGGGAGCCGGACACCCCGCAAGGCGCTTCTCTTCCCGCACATGTATGTACCACCGGGCCAGCTCCCGCCAACGCAATTGCTGACGCCAAGCTAACGGACCCTTGCCGTAAGCAGGCACACCCAGACTCTTCTCGGTTCGAGTCACGAACTCAACGCGCAAATGGCTTCTCGTCAAATCAAAGTTTCGGTTATAATTCCGGCACGAAACGAAGAGAAGTATATCGGAGCTTGCCTGGACTCAATCCTTGCCAATGATTATCCGAGCACTTCCCTTGAGATTCTGGTGATCGATGGCATGAGCACAGATCGAACACCGGAAATCGTGGGGAATTACGCGCTCCGCCACCCTTTCGTTCGCCTTCTCAAGAACCCCCGGCGCATCATTCCGAGCGCTCTCAATATTGGCATTTTAGAAGCTCGGGGCGAGATCATCGTGCGCATGGACGCACACTCAACCTACGCTGCGGATTACATTCGGCAGGCTGTCTCAGATCTCGAGACGACGGGAGCTGCCATGGTGGGCTCCGTGCAGAGGCCCACCAGTGATACTCTCATAACCAGTGCTATCGCCGCGGCAACTTGCTCCCGGTTCGGCGTGGGAAATTCCTACCAGCATTTCGGCACCGAATCCCGCTGGGTGGAGGACTCGGTTTACCTCGGCATTTGGAATAGAAAAACTCTTATACAACTGGGCGGATTTAACGAGTCTTGGGAGATCAACGAGGATTCAGAACTCATCCATCGGCTATGCCGGACGGGCGGGAAGATTTGGCTTTCCACTAAGCTCCACTCTTCCTATCAAGTCCGGGGCTCTCTGGCGTCTTTGGCACGCCAGTACTTCCGGTACGGGATGTGGAGAGCTCGGACCTCTTTGACTTATCCTTCCTCACTCCACTGGCGACAACTGGCTCCGCCGGCTCTATTAGCCAGCCTGCCGATGTCATTGGGGTTCGCGCGCATTTCCGCTGTGCTCGCGCTTGCCGTCCCCTGCTCTTATGCGCTGGTGAATCTCCTTGTTACCGGAACGATTGTCGCCCGCCAAGGCTGGCGCTGCATTCTTGTCCCGTTCGTCTTTTGCACACTCCACCTGTCATGGGGAACAGGTTTCTGGGTGGGATTGATCCGATTCTCGCCGAGTTCCTTGACTGGCAACTCCAAAGGCATTCAAGCCCCGGGAGATGCAAATGTGCGTCGCTGGTGAAAACAATATCATGGCTCGCCAACCGGAACGTGCGCCCAGGCCAAGGGCTGGCTAGTGGAGTTGCTCGATCACGGTTCCTGGCCGCTTTAGGCCTGAGCATGGGGGCGTTTCCGCGCAGGCCCGCCGCAGCGTCTTGGTCCAAATACCGTTCTCTACGATGAAACACAAGCACTCGGTGCGTACGGACGGAGGCGCGCTCCGAATGCCAACGCCCCACGCCATGGCGATCAACCTCGCTTTTGAGCGGTAGCGAATGGGGAATTCCTGCATTTTCCTGGGGGTGTCAACCGTACCATGCAACCTCCGGACTACTCATAGTTGTTTTTTATAGGAAAAAATGGGCGCAACCACTCCAGAATCTATATTAACCGTCACTCAAGCAGGTGAAGGGAGATCAGGGCTTGCCTACTTCTTCCTGAGTGCCTACCTGTGGCTCATTTTTCTACGTCCCTTCGATTACATTCCCTCCCTCCAGGTTTTCCATCTCCCGCTTTTGATGGGCGGACTCTGCTTTGTTGTGTTCATTCTGACTCGGCTGGGAACTGGGAAGCCCCTTATCCCCCGAACCCCGGTCATGAAGATGCTGATTGTTTTTAGCGTGTGGATGCTGATCACGATTCCTTTCGCGTTTTGGGTAAGCAATAGCCTCCGGGCGTACTGGAATGATTGGGTCAAGGACGTTGTGCTCTTTATAATGCTCGGCAATGTAATGATGGCAGCGAAGCAGGTCCGTCGGGCGGTCTGGATCTGCATCTTTGGCGCCACCTGTGTGAGCCTGATTGCATTGGCGCTCGACGTCCTTACAGGTCAAAGTGTCGCTAAAGGACGTCTGGTGACTGAGGCAAGTGGACTCTACGCTGGTCCAAACTACTTTTCGATGACCCTTATTCTGTTACTGCCATTCGCGATCATGCTTTTCTTTCTCGGTCGGCGTTTGCCTATTCGAATTGCTGCCGCCGGAGTGATTACGGTGTTCACATTGACAAACATGTTCACGGAATCGCGTGCCGGCGTTTTGGGTGAATCCCTGGTTATCCTGCTGGCCCTGTGGAAACTTCGCGGCTGGGGTTTCAGCATCGTAAAGACCCTGGGTGTTATCTTTGTGGGCCTGATATTGTGTGCTCCTCTCGCACCGAAGGGTCTCTGGCAACGTTTTTCCACACTTTTCGAGGATTATAACCGAGCGAAGCTCTCCCCGACTTCGGCTGCGTACTCTGCGATAGGCTCCCTCGACGAGCGAGAGGAGCTCTTGATCAAGGCCGTGATCATGACTGCAGACAATCCCATCTTTGGCGTGGGTATGAACAATTTCGGTGCGGCTTCCCACGCTAAATGGAACAATGGATCGAGTCGCGACTGGCTCGGCTGCCATAACACGTATCTGGAGTACTCCGCAGAATTGGGCGTGCCGGGGATATTGCTCTACCTGGTTCTGCTTTATGCTGCCTGGAAGACTTTGCGTTCTACAAGCCAGCGGCTGTCACACAGGGCTTTGGAGGATCTGCCCGAAGGGAAAGACCTCCGCCTCCTGAATGACGCCACGACTATCAGCTTTTGGGGTTACATTTTATACGGCTGTGTCGCGCATCTCAGCTATCAACCTTATTTCTTCCTTGTTGCCGGAATCGGAGAGGCCCTTTTTAACATATCGAGTCGACTCGAGGAGACCGTTACGGAGACGCCTACGGACCTTCCGCCGGCTCCTGTCCCTGTGGCGTAACGAAGGTCTCCCGCGCTCAGTTCAAGGCGAATGTGCTTTGAACTGTCACACCGGCTTCAGGTCCTCAAACCCGCCTGACGGTCCTTTAAGCCGAGCGATGGATGTCCCGCGATGAAAATATTGTGGATTAAAGCCGGACCTATCTACCCCCTTGACACGGGGGACAAAATCCGCACCTGGAGCATCCTCAAAGAGCTGGGAAAGAAGAATGATGTCACGGTCTTTAGCTTCTTCTCTGCTCACTTGGGTGGGTCGCAAGATGGCGCGGGACGACATGTCTCTCGTCTGATTGCGATGCCTGTCGACATGCCAGAAAAGTACAGCCTTCAATATTACGTCAACTACTTAAGGAAGCTGCCTTCAACGGTTCCTTACGTGGTGCGTCAACATGAGCTCCAGGCGGTGCAGGAACTCGTCCGCATCATGCTGCAAAACGCGGGCTTCGATACCGTAGTCTGCGACTTCATCTTCCCGTGTCTGAATTTACCAGACCGGGTGCCTTGCCCAAAAGTGCTCTTTGCGCATAATGCCGAAACCATGATCTGGCAGCGCCACTTCAGGGTTGCCCGAAACCCATTGCGGAGGGCGGTTTTCGGGCTCGAGTACCGCAAGATGAAAAGGTTCGAAAGGCTTAAATGCCCTTCCTTTGACCATCTGATTGCAGTGTCCGACGTCGACCGTAGTTGGTTTGCCAAGTTCGTGCCTGCTTCTCGGATCTCAGTCATACCGACGGGGGTCGACCTGGACTTCTTTCGCCCGTCGTCTGACCCCGGCAACGTTTCCAAGCTGGTCTTTACGGGTTCAATGGACTGGCTGGCCAACGAGGATGCTATCCTCTATTTTGAGGAAAAGGTCCTGCCGCTAATCGTACGTGATGTCCCTGATATTACCCTGACTGTGGCAGGCCGTGATCCAACCGCAAGACTTCGCAGGCTGGCGCAGGTGAACGATCACATCCAGCTTACGGGCACGGTCCCGGACGTGCGTCCCTATGTCGACGCGGCTGCGGTTTACGTTTTGCCCCTGCGGGTGGGCAGCGGTACCCGGCTTAAGATTTTCGAGGCCATGGCCATGGGCAAGGCCATCGTTTCGACAAGGATCGGAGCGGAAGGCTTGCCCGTGGTCTCCGGCAAGCACCTGCTTCTCGCTGACAAGCCGGAGGAATTCGCCGCTTCGGTGGTGAGGTTAGTTAAAGACGGAGAGTTGCGACGACAGCTTGGGCAAGCCGCGCGGCAACTGGTTGAGACCCGTCACGGATGGCCGGAAGTGGGACGGAACTTTCACGATATTCTGGAAGCCGTGGTCAAGCAGAGTCGAAGCCAGCTCCCTGCCAAGCATTGACGCAACCCGGCGGGCCTTGGACTCCGGCAACAGTCGCAGTATCCGGTGAGGCCGATAACTGATGATTCCGCTGACTCTGAATTGCGATCCCGGGAGAACACGCCGTTCATTAATTGATGTTCGGCGAGAGCTCTGCCATCATCAGCCGCCTGGATGCCCTGAGGCTTAAGGATTACGGTTACGCCCCTCTTCACCGGAGGTAAGACGAAGTATTCACTGCGCAAGATTTCCTGCTGGTTCCCATCCATAGCGAGTCGATACAGAAGGAGCGTTGTCGACCACGGAGGAAAGATCGCAGGTGTCGCGGCAGGCGGGTATTATCTGCCCCTTTCCCTGAGTTCAGGAATCCTGACGTAAGAGCAGTGACGGACGACCACCCAGAAGGGAGTCACGTAACCTTTCGTCCCCTTCCCGGCGAGAAGTAGTTTAGCCTCGATGGAGGCTGTTATCAGGCTTTGTAAAGGGCGCGGACTATATCGAGCTTTTTTAGCTATTGGATTGCTGGTACTTCGACGGGCGGAACTTCGGGGCCCAAGTAAGAAATTCGCATGTCGAAAGGCATGTGCCTCCTCTGAGCTGCGGGGTTGCGGCTCAATCCAAGTAGAAACAGCGAGAGCACAAGGAGGTTTCTATCATGGGAACTCGTACGCGTACAATTCTAATGCTGTTGCCTGTTATTTGCCTTCTCTGGGCCGATTCCGGAATGGCACAGGTTGTGAGCCTTTCGGCATCCACCATTTCCTTTGGAAATGTTGCAGTCAATTCAACATCCTCCCGAAGCCTGAATATCACAAATTCAGGAACGAGCGATCTGGTCATCTCAAATATTACAACCACGGCGGATTACCAGTGGAGCAATTGCGGGAGTTCGACCCTGGCACCCAACACATCTTGCCAGGTGAGCGTCAGCTTTACGCCAACAACAACCGGAAGCAGTTCGGGTTCATTGACCATCACGGATAATGCCGCAGACAGCCCGCAGGTTGTGACCTTGAGCGGAAACGGTGTCTCGCCGGTTACACTCAGCAATTCAAGTCTCAATTTCGGGCACCAGGCAGTGGGGACTACCAGTTCGGCCAGAAGCATAACTCTGTATAACAATCAGACAGTCGCCCTGAACATCAGCGGCATCACGACCACGGGCGACTTCGCTGCCAGTGGTTGCCCTTCCCCCCTCGCTGCCCGTAGCAGTTGTGCGATTAGCATTACGTTCACGCCTTCCGCGATGGGCAGTCTTTCGGGCACTTTGACGGTCACCGACGACGCAAGCAACAGTCCGCAAACAGCAGCCTTGGCTGGTTCCGGTGTGAATCCCGTCACGCTTTCTCCGAGCGGCACAGTTCTCTTTTCCAACCAGGCCATCAACACAACCAGCAGCGCCAAAACGGTGACTCTGACCAACAACCAGTCCGTGCCTCTGAACATCACGAGCGTTGCCACTACAGGGGACTTTGCTGCAACAGGTTGTGTCACCACTCTCGCCGCCAACAGCAGCTGTTCAATTAACATCACTTTTACTCCGACAACGGTTGGATCGCTCACAGGAACGGTCACCGTTACAGACGACGCAAGCACGAGCCCCCAGGCCTTGAACCTGTCGGGGACAGGGGTCCTCAGCGTTTTCTTAAACCCCACCTCGCTGCTGTTCTCGAGCCAATCGGTTGGGACCACCAGTGCAGCCCAGACGGCCACACTAACCAATAATCAGTCGACGGCCTTAACTGTCACAAGCGTCACCGCGACGGGACCTTTTGCTGCAACCTCATGCCCCGCATCTATCGCCCCCGGCGGAAGTTGCGCGATCAGCGTGACATTTTCCCCCACCACAGCCGGCAAAATCTCTGGGACACTGACCGTAGTGGACAGCGCCGGCAACAGTCCTCAGACAGCGAGCCTGAAGGGAAACGCCGTGGCGACGACGCTAACCTCAATCACCGTCACACCTGCAAACCCAGCGGCCCCGGCAGGCACGACGCAGCAGTTTACAGCCACCGGCAACTACAGCAACGGGACAACCTCGAACCTCACCAGTTCAGTCACTTGGACTTCTTCGGCAACGAGCATCGCCAGCATAAATTCTGCGGGATTGGCTACTGCCGTTTCCGTGGGCACATCTACGATTACGGCTACTTCCAGCTCAGTTAGTGGATCTACGGTTCTGACGGTGACGGCGGCGACACTGGTCTCGATTGCCGTTACGCCAGCCAGTTTTACGATTGCCCCCGGCGGCACGCAGCAGTTTACAGCGACCGGCACCTACACTGACGGGAGCACCCAGAATCTGAGCAGTTCGGTTTCCTGGAACTCGTCCGACACCGCCGTTGCGACAATCAACTCCACAGGCTTGGCCACCGGCGTAGCAGCCGGTACCACGACAATTTCCGCAACCTCGGGAACGATTGTGGGATCAACCAGCCTCACTGTGGGGGCGCCTCCGACTTTGTCGTCCATTGCCATAACCCCCACCTCACCTTACGTTTCTTTGGGCACATCCGAGCAGTTTACCGCTACGGGGACGTATAGCGACGGTTCTACGCAGACTCTGAGCGCGTCGGACGTGACCTGGAGTGCGGGCGGCGTGGTCGGAGGAAACTCGACGGTGGGAACCATCTCCAGTTCAGGGCTGTATACGGCGCCGAGCACGATTCCTAACCCGGCCCAGGTTACGGTCACTGCAACCAGTGTCGCCTCTTCCAGCGTGATCGGCAGCACCACCCTGACAGTTTCTCAGATTGGTGTCACGGTGTCACCCACCACAGCTTCGGTACCAGGCGGTGCAACTCAACAGTTCACGGCGACCGTGACGGGCACTTCAAATACGGCTGTGACGTGGAGCGCTGGCGGGGTGGCCGGTGGTAACTCGACGGTGGGAACTATCAGCAGCTCTGGCCTATACACGGCGCCTACCACAGTCCCAAATCCGTCTACGGTAACGATCACCGCGACCAGTGTCGCCGACGGCGTCACCAGTGCTAGCGCCACAGTCACCGTCACTCAAGCGATTAGCGTGACGATCTCGCCGTCAACCAGTCAGACAGTGAGACTCGATCAAACCGAACAGTTCACCTCCACGGTCACCGGTACGACCGACACTTCCGTGACATGGAGCGTTGGAGGGATCGTGGGGGGCAACGTCATTGTCGGCACAATCAGCAATTCCGGGTTATATACCCCGCCTCCGCTGCTACCCAACCCTACGTTAACGACTGTCACGGCGGCCAGCGTTGCCGACTCGACCAAGAGCGCAAGCGTGGGCGTGACGGTGGGACCGCCGACCGGTGTCAGCGTTCGAATTTCTCCCGTGACTCACTGGCTGGAAGTGGGGACTTCCGTGCAATTCACTCCCGTGGTCACTGGCACGACGAACACAGCCGTCACCTGGAGTGTAAATGGTATAGCTGGGGGTGACTCGACTGATGGCACCATCAGCAGCACGGGGCTATACACAGCTCCGAGTTCCGTGCCTGCTTCACCGCAAGTCACCATCACATGCACGAGCAATGCCGATCCAACCGAGAGTGCGACCGGGACACTTACGATTGCCACCGGCCCATTCGCTGCCACGCCTTTAATCGACTTCGCACCCGGACAACTCTACGTCGGCCAATTGAGTGGATTGCTTTATGACGGAAGTAACTCAGTACCCTCCATCCAGGATTCGGCCGGTCTGACTGCAGCCAGCGAGATCCAACCGCTCGACACCAATGGCAATCCCAGCCCTGATGGGAAAATAGTCCTTATTTCCATGGGCGTGAGTGCAACGTCGGATGAATGGTGCGACGGGCAGACGACATGTGCAAGCTACTCTTTTATGGGACAGGCGGCGTCCAGCAGCTCTGTGAACCACACAACGCTAGCTATCGTCAACGGTGCCACGGCTGGTGCGAATGCTACAGTTTGGGCATGCGCCTACGGGAATTGTCCATCGAACAGTTCTTATACCAATCAATACGACCGGGTGCGGGATGACATCCTCGCCCCTGCCGGGCTGACCGAGGCACAAGTCCAGGTGGTCTGGATCAATGAGGCTACTCCTTCGCCAACCTGGTACCCGTCTTTAAACGATTCGAGTGCAGACGCTTACAGACTCGAATACTGGTTGGGTCAGGATCTGCGGGCGCTGAAGATTCGCTGGCCCAATGTGAAAGAGGTCTTCATCTCAAGCCGAATCTATGCCGGTTTCGCAACCACAATGGAGAACCCAGAACCCTATGCCTATGAATATGGCTTCGGCGTAAAGGATCTGATTAATGCACAAATTGTGCAGCGCGAGACAGGTGCTATCGATCCGCTGGCGGGAGATTTGCTGACGGCGGCTCCTTGGATAGTGTGGGGGCCTTACCTGTGGGGAAGTGACAGCAGCAATCCTCCCGGCTCGACCGCCTTGACTTGGGTATCCAGTGACTTCACTTCCGACGGTACACACCCGAACCCAACGGGTGTACAACAAGTGGGCACGGCACTCATGAATTTCTTCCTCAATTCGCCTTACACGGCCTGGTTCAGATGATATGCTCCAGGTTTTAAGTCACAGCTGAAGAGGGGCTATCTTCGATCGGGTTTCCGGAAAGCTCATTTGAAGGGAAGTCCTGCCAGCAACGGCCAAACTATTTTCTGCTACACTTCCCACCATATTGACGGGACCAGCAGGGGGCTGCTCCATCAGCGCTAACCTGACAATCACCATTTGTGTGAATTGAAGTTACTTATCCTGTGCTATTGAAATCTCAACCAAGTCGCAAACGGCGATTCACGATAAAACGTGGGCATTCCGTGTTGCTCGATGGAATTGTCAATAGCCCTTGCAGCCTCTTCGACTCCCGGCGGCGAGTGGTGCGTGCCGTCGGATCGAAGCACCCACACTAGCCTGTTCGACCGGCGAGTTCGGCCTGTGACGCCCAGAGGTAAGGTACGCAGGCCAACAAGGGCGCCGCCTAGTAGCAGAGATCACCTGCTGTGGGACCCACTTTCCCTGCAGCGCCAAACCTATCTCACAAGGAGAAAGATGAATGAATGATCATATTGCAACGCCGCACGGGGGAAAATTGCTCAACATGCTCGTGAGCAAAGAAAGGGCGGCAGCGATGAAAGCGGAATCTCGGGACTGGCCGTCATGGGACCTGAGCGCCCGCCAGGTTTGCGACCTGGAGCTGTTGCTGAACGGCGGATTTTCTCCGCTGGAAGGCTTCATGACCCGCGCGGATTACGAAAGCGTGTGCAACTCGATGCGACTCGCCGACGGCACGCTCTGGCCGATGCCGGTGACAATGGACGTCACGGAAGAGTTCCTCAAGAATCTGGGATCGCATCGTCAGGTTGCCTTGCGCGACCCGGAAGGGGAGATGCTTGCCGTCCTGAACGTCGAGGACACCTGGAAGCCGGACAGGGAGGCCGAGGCGGAGGCGGTGTTCGGGACAGCCAGCACGGCTCACCCTGGAGCAGCCTACCTGCTCCAGAAGGCGAATTCCTGGTATGTGGGTGGGCGGTTGGAAGGCATCCGGCTTCCCACGTACTACGATTTTCGTTCGCTGCGGCTGACTCCCGCCGACCTGCGAGCCCAGTTTACGAAGCTCGGGTGGGGAAAGGTGGTAGCCTTCCAGACGCGCAACCCGATGCATCGCGCGCATTTTGAACTGACCATGAGGGCGGCAGAGGAGGTTGGCGCCAACCTGCTGATTCATCCATCGGTCGGCATGACGAAGCCTGGCGACGTCTCGCATTACATCAGGGTCCGCTGCTACCAGGAACTTCTGCTTCGGTATCCCCAGGATACGGTGATGCTTTCCCTGCTGCCGCTGGCCATGCGCATGGGGGGCCCTCGCGAAGCACTTTGGCATGCGATTATCCGGAAGAATTACGGCTGCACCCACTTCATTGTGGGCCGTGACCATGCGGGACCGGGAAACGATCCGGACGGCAAGCCGTTTTACGGTCCCTACGAGGCACAAGAACTGCTGAAAGCGCACGAAGAGGAATTGGGCGTGGTCATGGTGCCATTCCGGATGGTCGTCTATCTGCAGGACGAAGACCGTTATGCTCCGCTCGACGAGGTCAAGCCGGGGACACGGACGCTGAGCATCTCTGGAACTGAACTGCGCACTCGCTTGTCCAAGGGCGAGGGACTGCCCGGGTGGTTCACCTTCCCCGAAGTCGCCCGGGAACTGCAGCAAAGCTATCCGCCCAGGTATCGGCAAGGATTCACGCTCTTCTTTACCGGCCTTTCAGGCTCAGGGAAATCGACCATTGCCAATGCGATCCGCGTAAAGTTTCTGGCCATGGGCGGTAGGGCCGTCACTCTGCTGGATGGAGATATCGTGCGGAAGAACCTGTCGTCAGAACTTGGCTTCTCCAAGGAACATCGCGACATCAACATCCGGCGGATCGGTTTTGTGGCCTCCGAAATCACCAAGAACGGCGGCATCGCGATTTGCGCGCCGATCGCTCCTTACGACAGGGTCCGCAAGGAAGTGCAGGCCATGATCAGGCCGCTCGGAGGGTTTATTCTGGTCTACCTTTCAACGCCGCTCGAAACCTGCGAGAAGAGAGACCGTAAAGGGCTTTACGCCAAGGCGCGCGCGGGTATTGTGAAGCAGTTCACCGGAATCAGCGACCCGTACGAGGCTCCAGAAGACGCAGCCGTTGTGATTGATACGAGCGAGTTGACCCCCGAACAGGCAGTTCAGGAAATCCTTTTCTACCTGGTGCGTGAAGGATACATTGAGACCACCGGCGCGGGCGAGTTCGAAGAAACCTCATACAGCTTGCTTGCAGACAGCGAAGCCGGTCAAATGAACGTTGTGCAAGGCTGACGTCTTTCCCAGGACAGGATGGCCTGAGCTGGAAAGCGGCAAACAGCGACCGGGCACCTGCCTCTGCACGCGATGTTTCTTGGTTTTCAGGAAGCCCAGACATCGCCAGACGTTGAGCAAGCGTCCAGCATGCCCGGCGCATTTCTGGGAGTCATGCCCATGGACCATGTGAGTCATGCCTTGGGCGTGCAGGTCAACCACTGGCTCACGATTTCTGTCGGAGCTCCACTTATGGGCATCGCGCTGACGCTCGTTCTCGAGGATCGAATTACCCAACTGCTGGGAGTGTAAAGGCTTTCTCTCACGAACGACTTCAGCAAGCCAGTCCTCATCGGGATGTTTGTTGGCATCCTGCTCGGAGAATGAACTCGGTGGAATCGGGCAGCGTGGGTCTTGCTCTTCTTTATC
>JBJKQK010000148.1:0-7638 GCA_046705285.1 Terriglobia bacterium | reverse complement strand
CTTGATTGAGGACGCAGGTGTCCGGTTTGATTACTACTGCTGGGACCTGTATGCACGAGTTTCCCAGTTTTATTCCGAGAGCGGCGACCGTGCGCTGCGCGCGGAAGCGCTGAAGGCTATCGAGCAGGGCCAAGGCGAGGCGGCCGAGATGGCCAGGCTGATTTCAACGGCTATCGTCCGGTTGCACCTCGAAACGATGCAACGCGTCAACGTCCGCTACGATCTGCTTGTGGAAGAAAGCGAGATTCTGCGCCTCGATTTCTGGAAGACTGCGTTTGAACGCATGAAGCAGATCGGCGCGATCCGCTATGAAACGGAGGGAAAGAATGCTGGCTGCTGGGTGATGGACCTGGGCAACTCCGCACCTGAAGATGCCGAAGATGAATCGGCGGTAGAAGATGTCAAGATCATTGTCCGCTCCAATGGCACGGTGACCTACGTCGGCAAAGATATTGCTTACCACATGTGGAAGTTTGGTCTGCTGGGGAAAGACTTCTCCTACGCGCCTTTCTATCGCTATCCGGACGGCAACACCGTCTGGCACACGGGCATGACGTCCCAGGGAAATGCGCCGCTGTTCGGCCGCGCTTCCGAGGCTTATGCGGTGATCGATACCCGGCAGGCCTATCTTCAGAATATAGTTGCGGCTGCTTTCCGCGCCCTCGGATTTCTCGATCAGTCGGAACACCTTCATCACTTTGCTTATGAAGTGGTTGGCCTGTCACCGGCTTGCGCTCAGGAAATGGGTTATGAACTTCGTCCCGAGGATCTGGAACGCAGTTACGTTGAAGTCTCGGGGCGCAAGGGCCTGGGGTTGAAGGCTGATGACCTCATCGATATGCTGGTCGAAAAAGCCACGGAGGAAGTTCGCTCGCGTGAAATGACTCGCGATCCTGCTGAGCAATTGGCTTATGGCCGCATGATCGCCGTCAGCGCCCTCCGCTACTTTCTGTTGAAGTTCTCCTGCCACGTCATCATCACGTTTGACTTCAAGGAAGCGCTCGCTTTCGAAGGCGAAACAGGCCCGTATCTTCAATACACCGTCGTTCGGGGGCGCAACATTTTCCGCAAGTATGCGGATGAGCATGAGAATGTCACGGCAGAATCCGTGGCGGAAAAAGTTCAGTTATCTGAATTGAAGCGGTTTCTTGATGGGGATGACGGAAAAACATTCTGGGAATTGGTTGTGCTTGCAGCGCAGCTTGAAATGGTGTGCGATCAGGCCATCTCCACCACAGAACCGGCCACAGTTTCGAAGTATGCCTTCCGGCTGGCGCAGGCTTTCAACAATTTTTATCACCGCTTCCATATCCTCAGCGAGCCCGATCCCTCCCGTCAGAATTTCCTGCTGTATCTGGTCCGTGTCGTCGAACGTACCCTGACGCAGAGTCTCGATCTCCTCGGCATTGAAGTGCCCGAACGGATGTGAGCACGGCAAGGCGGGGTCGCGCGGTAACTCAAACTTACAAAAATGCCGGGATAGAACCGTCTCCGGCTGCTTGTTCAGCAGGCAAGGATAGAATAATGATAGGCAAACAATCGTTCACCCTGGATAGTAAATCCCATTTGTTCCAGCCGATGACGGCCTTCGGCAGGCGAATAAACGTGGTCCGGGGGCGGACCCGCCGGTCGATCGACTTCGGAGTTCCAGTCGATGAACAGCGCTGATCCGTCCGGCCTCAACAAAGCCTTCAAGCTCCGCAGCGCTTCATCGCCGAGTTCGTGCAGGACGTTCAAAACCAGCACCCGGTCGATCTTGCCCGCAAAATCTCCCCATTGAGTAGAGAGCACAGGCTTAAGATTGGCAAGCGTCGTAGCCTCCGGCTTGGCGCTCAGGAGGTCAAGCATTTCAGACTGCTCGTCGTAAGCGATTACTTCGACGTCCGGGCGCAGCCTGGCAAGTTGGATCGCATACGTGCCCGTTCCGGTTCCGAAATCGAGCACATTGCCTCCCGATGGAATATCCAACATCCGCGCCACTTCCTCGGGCGGCAGGTATTCAAACCTCGCGGGATCGTCCAGCCGCGATGCGCGTTCTGGATTGAACCTTTCAGGCTGACGGGCGCCGCTGCGGTCGTCCAGTTCATGCAAATGCTTGCTCACAAAGTCTCCCCTTTATCAGAAGCGCACTCTTCCAATTCTTGATGTAAAGCGCACGCCGTAATTGCTTTTTCCGTGAGATTTCTCCAAAAGGTCGGCGCCAGTCACCGCCATCGACAGCGTCTCGATAACCATTGGTGGCCGTGCGTCTTTCCGCTAGCCTTCTAAATGCGTCAACGCATGCACGAGAGTCCGAACGGGGACCCCGGTGGGTCCCTTTGCCAGATAGGGCTTTTCTTCGTTCGACCATCTGGTCCCCGCGATGTCGAGATGAACCCATGAGGTGTCTTCAGCAAACTCGCCCACGAACATCGCAGCGGTGATGGCGCCCCCATAACGTCCGCCGGTGTTGGCCAGGTCCCCGATGGAACTCTTGTAGAGTTCCCGGTAGTCGTCATCCACCGGCAACTGCCACATTCTTTCGCCTGTCTGGCTTCCGCTTGCAATCACCCGATTGACCCACTGCTGATCGCTGCCGAACACCCCGGTTGTGATATTGCCGAGGGCGACCATTACGGCGCCGGTGAGAGTGGCTGCGTCGATCAGGACATTGCACCCAAGCTGCCGCGCATAGGTCAGCGAGTCGGCCAGCGCCAGTCGGCCCTCGGCGTCCGTGTTCAGAACTTCAATGGTTTTCCCGGACATTGACGTGATTACGTCGCCCGGCCGGTAGGCTTTGCCGCTGGGCATGTTCTCCGTCGCAGGAATCACGGCGACCACGCGAATCCTCGGCTTAATCTGGGCAATTGCCTTCATCACTCCGAGCATTGTGGCTCCGCCGGCCATGTCAGTTTTCATCTCATGCATGTCCTGGCTGGGTTTGAGCGAAATTCCTCCGGAATCGAATGTGATCCCTTTACCCACCAGCCCGATGACCGGTGAATCGGGAGCGTCAGGCGGAAGATAGCGAAGAATCAGCATGCGCGGAGGTTCATCGCTGCCCTGGGCGACAGCGAGGAAAGCTCCCATCTTCAGAGTGCGAATCTCTTCCACACCCAGTTCCTGATATTCAAGGCCCAGGGGCGCTGCCATCTCGCGCGCCTGCCGGGCCAGGATCGTGGGGGTCATGCGATTGGCGGGTTCGTTCACAAGATCGCGGGTAAAATTCGCAGCTTCGGCGATTACCCGTCCGCGTTCGGCTGCCGCGCCCAACACCTCTGAAGCGGCAAGCTCTTCGCCTGCCAGAATCAATGAATCGATGCGAAAATCGCCGTTGCGTTCGGTGCGGTAGCGATCGGAGTCATAATCGGCCAGGACCACCCCCTCAACCAGCGACTGAATCTGTCCCACATCGGCCTCGTTCCCGACCATCCAGGCCATCTGGTGAACTCCCCGTGTGCGTAGAAATCGGGCCGCCGCCCCAGCCAGCCGCCCAAATTCGAAAGGTTTGAATTTTTCCTTTTTCCCCGCCCCCACCACCAGCAACTTCTGGGCGGCAAGTCCGGCGGGCCGATGGATAAGGGTCCGTTCGTAAGCCTTGCCCTTTAGCTCATTCCCCTTTTTCAAGTCAGCCAGCAGCTTGCGGGTCTCTTCCGGAAGCAGTGCCGCAGTTCCGCTCGTAAGGGGATCATCTTCATGACAATAAACAACAACAGCTGGCACCGCCAGCCTCGCTGCCGATTCGCGTTGTAACTCGATTCTCAATGCTGTATCGCTCCTGCCCGGAAGGTGTCGGAAGCAAACCTCTTGAACATCACTTTCTGAAGGCTGGCTCAAAACCGCCGTCCGCCATAAATGATTAGCGGGAACGGCGCCGATAATCCTGGATAGCCTGCTCGGCCTCGCGCTTGATGGTGCGACGCCTTTCCGTCTCGCGCCGGTCGTAAACTTTCTTGCCTTTGGCAAGCGCAAGCTCACATTTGATCTTGTTGCCTTTCAAATAAAGCCGCGTGGGAACGAGAGTTAGGCCTTTTTCCTGGGTCTTGGAAGTCAGCTTGCCGATCTCCTGCTGGTGCAGCAGCAATCGGCGATCACGAAGAGGATCATGATTCAAATAGCTACCTGAGCCGTAGGTGCTGACGTGGCAGTTAACCAGCCAGACCTCTCCGCCTTTCACAATTGCATAGCTGTCTTTCAAATTTACCTTCCCTTCCCTGATGGATTTGACTTCGGTGCCTTTCAACTCCATGCCGGCCTCAAATTTCTCAAGGAAGTAATAGTAATGTGCCGCCTGCCGATTGACGGCAAAATTCTTCATTCTCGCTTCATTGACATTACTGCCCATCTTGCCGCACCCTCAGTTTAGCGCCGTGAAATCACTATGTTAGCACAGTCTTTTGGATGATCCTCATGCCTCGCATGAATTCAACTCCGTGGTCGGGCAAGTCAATTCTTTGAAAAATCGTGTACAGATGTGAGATAAAATGGAGGTGGTAGGGGTAAGAAGGAATCTTGGTGGCAAGAGGCTTGCTTCTGGTTCATTGTGGTAAAATGAACGCATTGGCGTATATCGTCGGGTTTGTTCAAAGGTGGGACAACTCCGGGCTTGGTCGTCACATCATATGATTACGAGATTATCCGAGGGCTAAATCGGAAACCCGGTTAAAGGGGACTGATGCCAGTTACTGATACCCATGTTGGCTCCGGGAGCCGCCAAACAAGCAGCGGCAACGGCCAACCTCCGCAGAATGGGTTTAAGCTTACAATCTCGGAGACGCCTGGGCTGTTCGCCTCGCTGAGGGACGGCTTCCGGGAATGGCGACGTATGTCGCGCATCAAAGTTTCGGGCGACTACGATCGCGGTGAAGCGGTCCTTCCTGTCACGGAAATGCGGCCGTGGTACCGTGACTTCACCAGTCAGGTCAAAACACTTTTCGAGAAGCCGACTGAGCCGATCGGGGTTTTCAATCGCGCGCAGGAGAAAAAACGAGCCCTGTGCGGTGTCGGTGTCGCCGTCGTGGGCGCCGGAGTGGCTTGGGCGCTGGTCGGACCGGTGATGATTATTCTCGGCGTCATCGGGGGTTATGCCATCGGTGAGACGATCGGCGTCTTTGCGTTCAAGAAGCGTGAGTACCCGCCTGACATCTGGCAGGATTATCGGCTCCAGCGGGCTTCGTACATGAATTCCGTCCTGGTTCATGTTCTTGCAATTCTGGCTTTGGTTCTGCCGTACTATATCAGCCAGATGCTGAATCCTGTGAAGCCAACCAAGACTGTGGTGGTCAACATCTCACCCTATCTGCCGGAACTTCCACCCTCTGCCAACAAGGCGGGTGGCGGAGGCGGCGGTGGCGCCCGCACGCCAACACCTCCGTCGAAAGGACCGGCTCCGCAATTTGCTGTAAACCAGTTTGCCCCTCCGGAAGTGATGCCCAAAATGAAGCCTCTTCTGCCCGTTCCTCCAACCCTGCTGGGTCCGCCGCAGCTTAAGCTGCCACAGATGGCCTCGAACAATCTCGGTGATCCCCTGGAAGGAATTCCGGGACCACCTTCGGCGGGTCCAGGCTTCGGTGGGGGAATTGGTACGGGAGAAGGGACCGGCATCGGTTCCGGCAAGGGCGGAGGCTTGGGCCCGGGCCAGGGCGCAGGGACCGGCGGTGGGGTCTTCAGCGTGGGTGGTAACGTCAGCGCTCCCATCCCGATCTACAAGCCTGAACCTCCGTATTCCGAGCAGGCGCGCAAAGCGAAGTACCAGGGCACTTGCGTCCTCTGGATTGTCGTGGATACACAGGGGAATGTGACCGACGCGCAGGTTGTTAAGCCCCTGGGGATGGGGTTGGATGCAAATGCGCTTAACACGGTCAAGACGTGGAAATTCAAACCCGCGATGCGCAACGGGACTCCTGTGCCGGTCAGAGTGATGGTCGAGGTCCAATTCCGCCTGTTCTGACAGAACTTTCCCGCAGTCTCAATACCAGGATCACTTTCCCCTCAGTTAGTTTGCCAGACTGTCTGAAGATTGCGGCAGTTCCGTTTCTGGCAATCCTGGAAAGTCGCCTCGCTTCGGCAAAAACCCTCACGATGTAGTACCATCAGAGCCTTCAATCCGTCCAAGTTTCACATGTATGGAGCTGGTGATGAAAAGGACGGAAATGTCTACCTTCTAACTTCAGCGGATTTCCGCCCCGGAAAGAGCTATAAGAAAAAGGATGCCGACTCCATTCACCCGGAAAGGGGAATTAAAAGCCAACATCGGCGAGCGCCTCGACCAGATGCCATGGACGAGCTTTCATTCGCGCGTGACTCTGGCGCTGGGAATTGGCTGGTTGCTCGATTCATTTGAAGTCAACGTCATTGGCAACGTGCTTGAAATCCTGAAAAAACTTTGGAAAGTCACCGATGTGCAAGCCTCGGCTCTGGTCACGGTCTGGCTGATTGGCATCATGGTGGGAGCGCTGCTTTTCGGCTATCTCGCCGACCGCTTTGGCCGCCGCAAATTGTTCATTCTGACCTTGCTGCTCTATGCGACGTTCACCGTAATTTCCGCAGTCTCGCCCGGCTACTACTTTTTCATGGTCTTCCGGTTTCTGACGGCCATCGGCGTGGGAGCTGAATACTCTGCCATCAATGCCGCAATCGGGGAGATTATTCCGGCGCGGTTTCGCGGGCGCGCCAATGGAACGGTCATGAATTTCTGGCCGGTTGGCGCGATCGCTGCGGCACTTCTCAGCCTTTACTTCATCAACCTGCTCCCGCCCTCGGTGGGCTGGCGGTTTGCCTTCGGCTTGGGAGCCATTGTGGCGCTTTTTACCGTCTGGGCGCGCAGAGCACTGCCGGAATCCCCGCGCTGGCTGGCGGAGCGTGGCAGGCGGAAAGAGGCGCTTGAGGTGATGCAGAAGATCGAGTCACGCTCCAGCCATTTCGATCTTTCCGCGCTGTATCCGGGCCAGGAGGAATCCGCGGCGCCCGGGTTTTTCAAACAGGTCCTGGTCCTGATTCGGAATCATCCCGGCCGCCTGGCGCTCGGTTCCCTGCTTGATTTTACGGAGGCTGCCGGATATTACGGCATCTTTGCCTTCCTCCCGCTGGTGGTTCTGCCGCGTGTTAACATTACGGAAGTGAAGGTGCCGTGGTTTTTTCTGATTGGCAACCTGGGCGCAGTTGCCGGTGGTGCGCTGGCGGCAACAATCCTGGACAAAGCAGGACGCAAGTGGACGGTAACTTCTTTTTATTTGCTGGCAGCTCTATCCATGATTGTGATGGGGCTGGCAACCCTGCGTCAAAGCCCGGGATGGGTGCTGGCCTCATTCGTGGTGGTGAACTTCTGCGCAACAGGGAGTTGGGTATCGGCTTATCCGACCTTCTCCGAAATCTTCCCCACCCGCTTGCGCTCAACGGGCATCGGATTTTCTGTTGCCTTTGGCAGGATTGGAGCGGCCATCTCGCCATTGATCCTGGTTGCGCTGGCCGAGCATGCTTCTGTCATGGATGCGTTCGCTGTTCTGGGTGGATTCTATTTTGTTGGCGCAATCGTCATGGTTCCGTGGATTCTATACGGCCCCGAAGGACGAGGAAAGGCGCTTGAAATTCTTGGAGGGGAAAGTCCCGGAGCATGAAGTTTCCTGAAGTCGCCCTCACTCATCTCGACAATCTCTGGTT